>NZ_FOOK01000046.1 GCF_900113175.1 Planifilum fulgidum
AAGTGAAAGGGGCAAACAACTGTATAAACGACGGAGTCAGACCATTGAGCGCAGCTTCGCTGACGCCAAAGAACTTCATGAGCTTCGTTATGCACGCTACAGGGGGCTTGCCAAAGTCAGAGAGCAATGCCTCCTTATTGCCGTGGCTCAAAACATCAAAAAAATGGCCTTGCTCCTCTCGAAGAGAGGAAAAGGCTTTGTGATCCGCCTAATTTACCAAATCTAATCTCCTTTATCTGTTTATTCCCCATAAACACGCAACCCCTGGCGCTTTTCTTGCGAAAAGAGCCAGGAGGTTTGTCATCAATCTCGCCCGCTACGAAAGCGGGCCTTTCTTTTGGCCAATCCCTGCCCGGAAGGAATCACCACGGGGTTGCACCACGCGCAAACCGTCATTTCCCGGGAAGCGGCCGGCTCCTCGGCCTCACCGAAATCAAAAACCCGCTTCTCTCCGGGCAAGAGGGGCTTCCGGCCTCAGGTCGGCGACCGGGAAGTGCACATGGGCACGGAGGAGGGCGAGGACCGACACAAAACCAAAGTCCATCTGGCCTACCAAGTGACCGATCTTGCCGGCTGGCGAAAGAAGCTCGCGGAACGCGGCATCTCCGTGCTGGAATCGATCCCGATTCCGGGATGCGACCCGGCCCTTCGGCAACCGGGTGGAGATGATCGAGCGGAAGGATGAAGCGCCTTAAGATGCAGATGTCAGGGGATTCCCTATAAGGGATTCCCCTTTTTCATTTCCGTTCCCCGATTGTTTTCGGAACCATCCTCAAGCTGTTTTTCTTTCCCTCGATGCCGGATCTTACTCCCTGATCTATGGTGAGTTCAACCGTGACGGGCCGGGCGGGACTTTCAGGCGCTTTTCGATGCGTAGACTTAAATCACATCGTTTTGATTCGTGATCAGTTGAACGAATGGACATATCCAGCAGCTTTTCCACTGGGTTTACACGTTGTTGTTCTCCTTTTTGCAAATCACTACCATAGACTCAGTGTACTGGGTCATTGGCCGATCTTTCCAACCGTCACAAATACGAAGCAATTTAAATCTATTTTTATCCAACAGGTGTTTCATCTCTTGCGGATATGTATAGCGAAGATCGATAAAACTTTCCTTTTCCTCAACGAACCGTCCTGCATCGAAAAAACGTCGAATCACTTTGCAATGCTCAATTTGTTTAATTGGATCATATTGTTCTTTTATATAGATCTGTACTGTTCTCCCCTGTGCATCAATCACAGTGCGCCAGAATGTTTCATGATCTGACAATGCGTGTTCCTCAAAGGAAGGAAAATGCGTATCAAAAACGAAAACCCCATGATCTTTTAAACACCGGTATACTGATTGCAACGCTTGATCCTGATCTTCATTGGTTAGAAAATGTTGGAAAACATGTCCGGTCATAAAATCCAAGTGTAATTGGCGACAATCTTGCAAATGCCAATCAATTGAATGACAGGGTGACATTTTTTCTTTTGCTCTGTTGAGCATTTCCTCATGTATATCGACAGCGATCAAGGAATACCCTGCCTCTGCCATGGGAATGGTAATTCTCCCAGTTCCACAGCCCAGTTCCAAAATTTTTTCTCCTTTTTTTACATACTTTTCAGCAAGATCCAAGAGAAAGGGAAGCTCGCTTGAAGACGGATTTTCCAGATCATAAAGAATCGGATCTTCATATTCCGATAAATTGATATCCATTTCATTTTTCCTCCTCTTTTTCATCAAACCAACCCTTCAATTGATAATATTTTGTCTTTTACTTCGACAAAAAAAAGACTGCTGATCTGTTACCCCTATCAGCAGTCTTAACAGTGACCTGCGGGACATCGCTTCCCGCAAAAAATCGTACTCAACCGGAGTCAAGAGAAAGCCGGTCTGTTACCGGTCATCCCTTTTGAATCAGCCGGCGAACCCCCTCGGGATCCGCTTCCTGCAGGGCCCGGTCCGCCAGCGCCCGGGCGGCGGAGGTGTCGATCGAGCGAATCCGCTCCTTCACTTCCGGAATGGTGCCGGAGCTCATGGAAAGCTCGCTCAGTCCCAATCCCACAAGCAGCTCCGTCATCCGGGGATCGCCCGCCAATTCGCCGCACATGCCGACCGGGATGCCCGCCTGCCGGGCCGCATCACAGGTCTGCCGGATAAGGCGGAGGACGGCGGGGTGCGCCGCGTCATACAGATGGGCCACCCGCTCGTTCCCCCGGTCGGCGGCCAGGGTGTATTGAATCAGATCGTTGGTGCCGATGCTCATGAAATCCACTTCCCGCGCCAGGATGTCGGCGATCGCCGCCGCCGCCGGCACTTCCACCATGATGCCGACGGAGATGTTCTCGGCCGCGGGAACCCCTTCCCGTTTCAGCTCCTCCCGGCACTCCGCAAGCAACGCCTTGGCTTCCCGGACCTCCGACACGCTGGAGACCATCGGGAACATGATCCACAGGTTGCCGTGCACCCCCGCCCGGAGCAGGGCCCGGAGCTGGGTCTTGAAGATGTCCCGCCGGTCCAGGCAGAACCGGATCGCCCGATGGCCCAGGAAGGGATTCTCTTCCTTGGGGAAATCGGCGTAGGGAAGATCCTTGTCCCCGCCGATATCCAGGGTGCGGATGATCACCGGCCGCTTTCCAAAGGCCTCCAGCACCCGGCGATAGGCCGCGTATTGCTCCTCCTCGCCGGGCCAATCGCGGCTTTCCAGATAGAGGAACTCGGTGCGGAACAGGCCGATGCCCTCCGCTCCGTTCTTGAGGGCGGGCTCCACATCCTGCAGGTTGCCGATGTTGGCGAAGACTTCAATCCGCCGGCCGTCCGCCGTGACGGCATCCTCGCCGGCCCTTTTCACGGCTTCGATCCGCCGCTTTTCCTGCTCTTCGATCTGCTCGCGGGCTTTGCGCTCGGTGTCCGGATCGGGGCGAAGCGTCACCTTGCCCGCCTCCCCGTCGACGATGAGCAGGTCTCCCTCACGGATCTGCTCGATGGCCCCACCCAGGCCCAACACCGCAGGAATCCCCAGGGTTCGGGCCATGATGGCGGCATGGGCCGTCCGGCTCCCCTTGGCCGTCACCATCGCCGCAATCCCCGCGGGAAATTGCGCCGTGTCGGAGGGGGCCAGCTCCTCCGCCACCACGACGCTTCCCGGCTCGATCAGGGAGGGATCGAAGGGCTCCTCGCCGGAAAGGTTCAGCAACAGACGGTCGCCGACATCCCGGATGTCATCGGCGCGGGCCTGCATGTACTCATCGGGAAGGGCGGCCAGCATGGACTGCATTTCGTCCGTCACCGCCGCGCACACGGCTTCGGCGTTTTTCTTCTGATCGCGGATGCGGTTTTTCATTTCGCCCACATAGGCGGGATCATCCAGGAAAGCCAGGTGCGCGTCGAAAATGGCCGCTTCCGCTTCCCCCATGCGCTCCTCCGTCGCTCGGCGCAACCGTCCGATCTGCTCCTTCGTCCGATCAACCGCCCGTTCCAGGCGGGCGATCTCCTGCTCCGAATCCTCCACCGACTTCTCCTCGACGCGAGGGCGAACCTTTCTCCAGCGCACCGCCTGCCCCAGGGCCAAACCGGGCGCGGCACCCACACCGGTGAACTGTTCCATCCTCATGACACCCCTTCTTTAATCGCTGGACTTTGGCGTTCATGACTGAATGTTACGGGGTTGCGATCCGTTTTGCAATGACTGAATCACTTCTTCGGGGGAAGAAATCTCCAAAAGCCGCCGGCGGAACGATTCGTCGATCAGCTTTCGGGACAGGGCCGCCAGAATCTGCAAGTGTTCGTTTCCTTCCTTTTCTTTCGGAACGGCGATCAAAAAGATCAACCGCGCCTGTTCTTCCTTCCCCGGTTCCCAGCGGATCGGCCGCGTCAGGCGGGCGAAGGCGACGGCCGGCTCCTTCACCCCCCGAGACTTGCCGTGGGGAATGGCCACATCGAAACCGATCGCGGTCGACCCCATCTTTTCCCTCTCGAAAACGTCCGCCAGATACTGCTCCTTGTCGCTCAGAATCCCGCTTCTGTCCAGGATCCCGGCCAAGGCGCGAATCACTTCCTCCCTCGATTCACCTTCCATGTCCAGCCGGATCCATTCCGGACGAATCAGGTCATTGATTTCCATCGCCAACCTCCTGTGCCACAACATTTTTCTTCAGCAGGGAGACGAGAAGGGCCGTCACCACCGTGCCCGCCGCGATGGCCAGGAGGAAGCCCGCGAGATTTCCCACCGCGTGCGGGATCGGCAGCACGAAGACCCCGCCGTGCGGAGCGCGCAGGGTGCAGCCGAGCCCCATCGCCAGCGCCCCGGTGACGGCGGAACCGACGACGATGGAGGGGATGACGCGGAAAGGATCCGCCGCCGCAAAGGGAATCGCTCCCTCCGTGATGAAGGACAGCCCGAGAATTCCCGCCGCCTTTCCGGCTTCCCGCTCTTCCCAGGTGAACTTCCGGCGGGCAATCCGGGTGGCCAGCCACAAGCCCAGGGGAGGGGTCATCCCGGCGGCCATCACCGCGGCCATCGGCCCGTAAATCTCATTCCCCAAAAGGCCGACGCCGAAGGTGTATGCCGCCTTGTTCACCGGTCCCCCCATGTCAAAGGCCATCATCGCCCCGAGCAAAAGACCCATCAGGACCGCGTTGGCCGTTCCCAGGGACTTTAGCCACGCCGTCAGGGAATCCATCACGCCCTTTACCGGCGTGCCAATGACGTAAATCATCAACAGGCCCACGACGAGGGTGGCGAGGAAGGGAATCAGAAGGATCGGTTTCAATCCTTCCAGGGATTTGGGAAGGCGAATCTTCTCCTTCATCCACTTTGCCACATATCCCGCCAAAAATCCGGCGACAATTCCTCCCAGAAAACCGGAACCGGTGCTGGAGGCCAACATCCCTCCGACCATCCCGGGCGCCAGTCCCGCCTTGTCCGCGATGGAATAGGCGATGTATCCCGCGAGGACCGGAACCATCAGGGCGAAGGCGCTCTCTCCGCCGATCTTCATCAGATTGGCGGCAAGGGACCCTTCCTCCTCCGCCGCGTGGATGCCGAAGGTGAAGGACAGCGCAATGATCAGCCCGCCTGCCACCACCAGGGGAATCATGAAGGAAACCCCGTTCATCAAATGTTTGTAGGGACCGCTCCGTTTCTGCTCCCGTTCCTTTTTCACGGCCTTCACCCGGTCTTCGTAGGATGCGGCCGGTTTGGACAAGGCCTCTTCGATCAGGCGTTCCGCGTTCTTGATCGCATCCCCCAGGGAGGAGCGGATCACGGTTTTTCCCTGAAAGCGGTCTTCCTCCGCGTCGACGTCCGACGAAAGGATCACGGCGTGGGCTTCGCGAATCTCCTCTTCGGTCAACCGGTTTTCCACACCGGACGCTCCCCGGGTTTCCACCTTGATGCTGACTCCCAACTTTTCCGCCGCCTTTGAAAGGGACTCCGCCGCCATGTAGGTGTGGGCGATTCCGGTCGGGCATCCGGTGACAGCCACCAATTTTTTCATTTTACTGCCCCCTTTCCTTTAGCAGGAGATCATCGACCGACAAGACAACTCTACCTGATCCAACAGCAAATGCGCTTCCTCCAGGGCGGCGAACTGGGTTCCCTCTTTGGAGGCCGTGGCGGAGGCGGCGGCCACGACAAAGCGGAGCGCCTCGTCCAGGGGCCACTTCCGCCGCTCTCCCAACACCAGCGCCGCCACCATCGCATCCCCCGCTCCCACCGTGCTGGAGACCGACACCCGCGGGGCCCGGGCCCGGATGGCCTTTCCTTCGGCGAAAAACCACGCTCCCTCGGCCCCCATCGACAGGGCGACCAGCCGTATCCCCCGGTCCAACAGCCCTTTTGCCGCCGCAAACCGGTCCTCCTCATCAGTCAGGGAGCGGCCGACCAGTCTCTCCAGCTCCGCCAGATTGGGCTTGACGGCATAGGGACCGCGCCGGACACCTTCCCTCAGGGCCTCCCCGTCCGCATCCAGATACACTTTCACGGAACGGCGTTTGGCCCGGTCGATCAAGATTCCGTAAAAGTCCTCCGGCGCTCCCGGAGGAAGACTTCCCGACAGCACCGCGATCTCCGCCCGTTCGATCGCGGCATCGTACACGTCCAGAAAGCGGGCGATCGCCTCCTCGTCGACCGGATCTCCCGGCTCGTTGATGTCCGTCACCCGGTCGTCCGCTTCCTCGACGATTTTCAGATTGGTTCGGGTTTCCGCATCCAGTTCGACGAAACGGTGTTCAATCCCCCATTCCTCCAGCCGCCTCAGGATCCACCGGCCGTGGTATCCTCCGACCCACCCGATGGCCAGGGGAGTTTCCCCCCACAGCTTCAGGGCGCGGGCCACGTTGATCCCTTTTCCGCCGGGATCCCGGCGAACCCGCCCCGCCCGGTTCAGATCCCCCGGCCTGAGCCTGGGAAGGTGGATCGTCTTGTCCACGGCGGGATTGAGGGTAACGGTTACAATTTTGCCCATGCTGCCGACTCCTTTTCACGCGCGAATGACTTGAACGCCTTGTTCCTTGATCCGCTGAAGAATCTCAGCGGGCGCCTTCTGGTCCGTAATCAGGATATCCACCGAGGACAGCGGAGCCACCTTGGCGAAGGAAACCCGACTGATCTTGCTGCGGTCGCAGAGCAGTATCACTTCCTTCGCCGCGCGAATCATCGCTTTCTTCACCTGGGCTTCCAGCAGGTGGGGCGTGCTGATTCCCTCTTCCGGATCCAGGGCGTTGGTTCCCAAAAAGGTTTTGTCCACCTTGATCATCCTCAGGGTATGTTCCGCGATCGGCCCCACCATCGACTCGATGCCCCGCCGCAACATGCCGCCGGTGCTGATCAGCTCCAGATGCTCCATCCCCTGCAATTCCTGAAGGATGTGATTGGAATTGGTCACCACGGTGAGGCGGGAAAACCGGCCGAGCAACCGGGCCAGTTGATAGGTGGTGGTTCCCGAATCCAACAGGATCGTTTCCCCGTCCCGGATCAGATCGGCGGCCTTTTCCGCTATGCGCTGTTTCTCCTGGGCGAATTGATCCTTTTTCTCCTGGACGCTGGGTTCAAACCCCACCCGCTCCCGGGGAATGGCTCCCCCGTGGGTGCGCTGAATCCGATGGGCTTCCTCCAATTCCTTCAGGTCCCGGCGCACCGTCGCCTCGGACACCCGGAAGACCTCGCTCAATTCCGCCACGGTGGCTCGTTTGCGCTCGTAAATGTACTCCATCATGCGCCTCTGTCGTTCCTCGGCGAAAATCTCTCCTCCCCCCTCTCCGGTTGATCTACTTTGATTATATTTGATTGATTATGATCGTTTCAAATGAAATTTGTTTGAATCCGTGCTTGGTTGCTTTTATTTTGCCAAAAGAAAAACCGGCACATCCCGTGCCGGCCGGTTTCACCCCCTGATCCGGGAAGTCGGAAATGTTCCGCGCCCGCCGAAGGCGCCCGGAGAACCACCGAATCCGCCCTTTACGCCGAGGCGATCCGGGCGGCGGAAGGCCGCGCCACCCTTCAGGCTCCGACAAGACGCGGCGGGCCGGGTCAGTACCCCTTTTCCCGCCGCTCGGCGATCAAGCCTGCCCTGCGGGAACGGGAACGATGATTGGCAAAAGTCTGCATCATTTCATACCAAGCGGCCACCGTCCCTTCCGGCACGTTGGCCGTCAACAGTTTTTTGGGTCCCATCCGGCGACAAGTGCCCGACTCCATCAGCAGCAGGTCATCCGCACATTCCGCCCAGCGGAGATCCCGGGTGGCGACCAAAATGATCCGGTGAGGCGCGAGGCGGCGCAATTCCCGCCACAAAAGCCGTTTTCCCCAGTGGTCCAGCCCCGCCGTGGGCTCGTCCAGCAGCGCGATCAACGGATCCCGGAGCAACATCTCAACCAGCAACACCCGCTTCACCATTTCCCCCGGGATGGCGGAAAGGGAGGCGCGCCGGACGGCGGCCAATCCCCATTCGGCGATCAGCTCGGCGACGCGCCTCCTGGGATAGGGCAATTGGCTGAGCTGGGCGCGGTATAAGAGATATTTTTCGAGAGAGATGGAATGGTTCATCCGGCGCATGGGCGGAATGTATATCATGCGGGATTTCAAATTTCCCAGGGCGGAGGTGCCCGCGGCGGCCGCGCGTCCCCGGGACCAGATCACCGTTTCGCCGTCCTCCAACTGGTAGGTGATTCGCCCGTCGTCAGGGACCTGCAGGGCGGCGGTAAGCTGCAACAGCGTGCTTTTTCCGGAGCCTTCGGGACCGAGAATCGCAGTGATGCCTTTCCTCGCGGCGGCGGTAAAATCGAGAAGGCCGATTCGGCGTGACCGCGGATGGTTTTTGGAAGCATAAACCTTGTTGAGATGAGACCACTCAATCCGCAAGGACTTTCATCCTTTCATCCGATGCACCTATCATTAAGGATACCCGAAAACCCGGGCAGAAAGAAGGGTCTTTTCCAATCTCTTGATCCATCGGATAAATCCGCCTCCCCCCGCATTTGGCTAAGATTCGGACGGTTAAATCTCTTTTAACCGTGTTCAATAATTTTAAAGGGCCGCAGCGGTCGTTTCGGCTGATTGACCCGTTGCGGGGGATGTGATACTTTCGAAGCGACAACCGCATATCCAACGGGAGCTTGGGGAAAGCCAGGCTGAGAGGGCGGGGGATCTGCCGCCGACCGTTGAACCTGATCTGGGTAATGCCAGCGCAGGGATGGAGACAAGGGGGCCCGGCGCCCTTTTCGGGGCGGTGCGGGTTCCGTTCGCCGCATGCCTGCGGGCATGCGGTTTTTTCTTGGAATGGTTTTTAAATCCGACGGCATTTCCGTTCAATCCAGAAGATGAAGAAACGGTGCATCATCTCTCCGAACCGAATCCGACGGACCCCTTCTCCCTTCTCAAGCCCCTTCCGTTGGTGTGCGCCAAACCGTTCAAAAGAAGGAGGAGGAGAAGGAATGTCCAACGACTTCCGCTTTCCGGCGAGCAAAAAGGTGTACATCCAGGGATCCCGGCCGGACATCCGCGTGCCCATGCGCGAAATCCGGCTTTCACCGACCACCGGCCGGTTCGGGGAAAGGGAAAACCCTCCGGTCCGTGTCTACGACACCAGCGGCCCCTGGACCGATCCGGATGTGGAGACCGACGTCAGGAAGGGACTGCCCCCGCTCCGGCGCCGGTGGATCGAAAGGCGCGGAGATGTGGAGGAATACGAGGGAAGGCAACCGCAACCGATTGACGACGGGTATTCTTCGAAGTCCGAAAGTCCCTCTCAACCGTACCCCGGACTCAAGCGCCGACCGCTCCGGGCCAAACCGGGGCGCGCCGTGACACAGATGCATTACGCCCGCCGGGGGATCATCACTCCGGAGATGGAATTCGTGGCCATCCGGGAAAACGTCAGCCCCGAATTCGTTCGGGAAGAGGTGGCCCGGGGGCGGGCGATCATTCCGGCCAACATCAACCATCCCGAAAGCGAGCCGATGATCATCGGGAAAAATTTTCTCGTCAAGATCAACGCCAACATCGGAAACTCCGCCGTCTCCTCCTCCATCGAGGAAGAAGTGGAAAAAATGCGGTGGGCCACCTTCTGGGGTGCCGACACGGTCATGGACCTGTCGACGGGAAAAAACATCCACACCACCCGCGAATGGATCATCCGCAACTCGCCGGTCCCCGTGGGCACCGTCCCCATTTATCAGGCCCTGGAAAAGGTGGGGGGCAAACCGGAGGAGTTGACCTGGGAAATTTACCGGGACACCCTGATCGAACAGGCGGAACAGGGCGTGGATTACTTCACCATCCACGCCGGCGTCCTGCTCCGGTACATCCCGCTGACCGCCAACCGGGTGACCGGCATCGTCTCCCGGGGCGGTTCCATCATGGCCGCCTGGTGTCTGGCCCACCACCAGGAGAATTTCCTCTACACCCATTTCCGGGAGATCTGCGAAATCCTGCGGACATACGACATCGCCATCTCCCTGGGGGACGGCCTGCGGCCCGGTTCCATCGCCGACGCCAATGACGAGGCGCAGTTCGCCGAATTGAAAACCCTCGGGGAACTGACGAAAATCGCCTGGGAATACGATGTGCAGGTGATGGTCGAGGGACCCGGCCACATTCCGATGCACAAAATCCGGGAAAATGTGGAGATTCAGCAAAAAATCTGCCACGAAGCGCCCTTCTACACCCTCGGCCCCCTCACCACGGACATCGCCCCGGGTTACGACCACATCACCTCCGCCATCGGCGCGGCGATGATCGGCTGGTACGGCACCGCCATGCTCTGTTACGTCACGCCGAAGGAACACCTCGGGCTGCCCAACAAGGAAGATGTGAAGGAAGGGGTCATCGCCTACAAAATCGCCGCTCATGCCGCGGATCTGGCCAAGGGGCATCCCGGCGCCCAGCTTCGCGACGACGCCTTGTCCAAAGCCCGTTTTGAATTCCGCTGGACGGACCAATTCAATCTGTCCCTCGATCCGGAAAGAGCCAGGGCCTATCACGATGAAACCCTGCCGGCGGAACCGGCGAAAACCGCCCACTTCTGCTCCATGTGCGGCCCCAAGTTCTGCAGCATGCGCATCTCGCAGGACCTCCGGGAATACGCCGCGAAAAAGGGGCTCACCCTCGAAGAAGCCGTGGAAACCGGCTTGAAGGAAAAGGCCAAAGAGTTCCGCGAGACGGGCTCTCGCCTCTACCGGTGACAAACGGGAATCTCTCCGGGACGGGGGCAGTCCCCCGTCCCTTCAATTTGCGATTGTCTGCGGAAGTTTCACGCTCTTCCGCGGAAAACCAAAAAAATGTCTTGACATATCGGTCTTCCTTTTCATAATATGTTAATGAGGAATGACAACATCATATCTTCCAAGGGGAGTAGCCGTACACAACAAAGTCGTCAGTTCGGGACTCCTGTCCCCGGCTTTGTTGGCAACGGGAACCCGTTGTTGGCAAGACCTTTACTCGTGGCAGTGAAGGTCTTTTATTTATTTTTAAGCCCGGGTCAATTTCCCGAATCAAAAGGAGTGGTACTTTCCAATGGAATGGCTTTCGCTGGATTTTTTCATCGCACTTTTCTCCATCGTCATTATCGATCTGGTTCTGGCAGGTGACAATGCCATCGTCATCGGAATGGCCGCCCGAAACTTGCCGAAGAAACAACAGAAACAAGCCATCCTCTGGGGAACCGCAGGGGCCATCGCCGTCCGTTCCCTTGCGACGATCTTCGTCGTCTGGATCCTGAAAATTCCCGGCCTTCTGCTGATCGGCGGCATACTCCTCATCTGGATCGCCTACAGATTGCTCGTGGAGAAAAAGGGAGATCATGACTCGGTTCAGGCCGGCACCACCCTCGGGGCCGCCATCCGCACCATCATCATCGCCGACACCGTGATGAGCCTCGACAACGTGCTGGCGGTGGCCGGCGCGGCTCACGGAAGCTTCATCCTGGTCGTCCTCGGGCTTTTGATCAGCGTGCCGATCATCATCTGGGGAAGCAGTCTGTTCATCAAATTGGCGGACCGTTTCCCGATCATCATTTACCTCGGCGGGGGAGTGCTCGCTTGGACCTCCGCCAAGATGATCACCGACGAAAAACTGCTTCAGCAATGGATGGATGAGCCCCTGTTGAAATGGGGAATCATCATCCTGATCGTCGCCGGCGTCCTGGCTGCGGGAACCATGAAAAACCGGAAGGCGGCCGCCACCGAAGACGCGGCTTGATGCATAGATTTCCGTCTCGTACAAGCCCACTCGGACCCCCATGTTCATCATATGATATGGAGCGACGGAGGGGTGTGCCCCTGTTTGCGCCGGGAAAGCGGCGGACAGTGGAACACCCCTCTCCGCTCCTTTCTGCATTTTTTAAAAATTGCCGGAAAGGATGTCCGTCCATGAGCGCGAATAACCGGGCAGCGTATCTGTTGCTGCTGGCGGTGACCGTGATCTGGGGCTATACGTGGGTGGCCCAGAAGCTCGGCCTCCACTACATGGGCCCCTTTTCCTTTTCCGTATTTCGTTTCGGCCTCGGCTCCCTCATCCTCATCGGACTCATCTTGCTGAAAAGAAACCCTTCCGTCACCGCCAGGGATCTTCCCGCCCTGCTTCTGCTGGGTCTTATGATGACCACCGCCACTTTTTCCTTTTGGATGGTCGGCATGCGTCACGTGTCCGCGGGAACCGCGGCGCTGATCGCCTACACGATGCCCATGTGGACGATGCTTCTCGCCCACCGGTTCCTGGATGAACCCCTGACCGTCCAAAAAGGAGCGGGACTTGTGGCCGGTCTGGGGGGACTCGCCCTGATCGCCGGCCCTTCGGCGGCCTCGGGACAGGATCTGCTCGGCGCCTTCCTCGTTCTCTTGGGCTCCATCTCCTGGGCCGCCAGCAACGTGCTGACCAAGGCGCGCTTTTCCAACCGCGACATGCTGGCGGTCACGGGCATCCAGATGTTTTTCGGGGCCGCCGGGCTGTTCCTCCTCACCCTGTTCTTCGAACCGTCCCCGCTTCCAAAGCGGTGGACAACGGAGCTGATCGCCCTCATCCTCTTCACCGGCATTCTGGCCTCCGCCTTCAGCTTCTTCGCGTGGTTTTACGCCCTCTCCCGCCTTCCGGCCGGAAAGACCGCCTTCTCGGTGCTGCTCGTCCCCGTCTTCGCCCTGCTGTTCGACTGGCTTCAGATGGACGAACCGGTCACCTGGGAGACGGCCGCCGGATGCATCCTCGTGTTGACCGGAATCGCCCTGGTTCAGCGTTCGGAGGAGGCAAAAAAAGCCCCTCCCCGAAACGCGGAAAAAACGGCTCGGGAATGAGCGGGATGCGCCACCTTTCAGATGAGCGGCAATCCCGTTATTTGCGCCGAGACGGGATCGAGGGCGACCAGATCCTCCCTTCCCACCTCCTTGAGCGAAGCCTTTCCCAGGGCGGCGGCGGCCAGTTTCATCTCCTTCACCAACGACTGCAAGAAACGGGCGGCGAAGACGGCCCCCTCATCCACATCGTACAACTCCCTCTTTTCCCCCGTGTAAAAGGCCAATTCGGTGGGCGGTTCCCAGGGCAAAACCTTCTGGGAACCCTGGGTGTGGCTGGAGGCAAACAGGAGAGGAGAACCGAGGGCGACCGCATCCGCCCCCAGGGCCAAGGCCTTGAGGCACTCCCCGGGCGTGTGGATCCCCCCGGAGACGATCAGGCTCACCCGGCCCCGCTTCTTCCGTTTCTCCAGATATTCCACCGCACGGCACAAACCGATCACCGTCGGCAGCCCCACATCATCCTGGAGAATGGGAGGTGTCCCCTTGGTGGCCGCTTGGGCGCCGTCCAGCGTGACGAAATCCACCCCCGCGTACAGGGCGATTTCCAGATCCTCCTCCACACGGCCGATGGCCAGTTTCATCCCGATGGGAACCCCCTTGGTGAGGGAGCGCAGCTCCTGGACCAACCGGCGCCAATCGCCCTTCCGGGACACCCCCGGAAACCGGGAGCGGATCTCCGCTTCCCCGTCGGGCGCCACCCCCATCAGCCGGGCCGCCTTTCCCCGCAGGTGCTTGGCGGGAACCTGACTGGGCGCCCCCGCCGATGAGCCCTGCCCGATGTGGATCTCGATCATGTCCGCTTGTTTCAGAATCTCGGGATCTTTGGCCCATTCGGCCCGGCTGTACTGGATGATGTACTTGTTCGCCTCCCGGAGCTCCTCGGGGAGAACGGGACCTTCGCCGGAGTTGGCGGCCGTCCCTGCCATGTTGGCCGCCTTGACCAAGGCCAACTTCACCTTTTCGGACAAGGCCAAACCGTACGCCATCCCGCTTATGATGAGCGGGATCTTAAGCTCCAGCGGTCGCCTGGCCCTCGGACCGATCACCGTCCGGGTATCCACCTTTTCCGCATCCTTCAGGGGCAGCCGGTCCATCTGGCAGGGAAGAAACATGATTCCTTCAAAATGGGGGAATTTCTTGGGGCTTCCCAAGGGACGCTTCAGGATTTTTCCGCTGTCGGCCCTCAGGCTGTTCTCCACCAGGATTTGGGGATCGATGCGCTGGAAGAGGGAAACCATCGTCATGATGTTTCTGTAGTAGGTCTCCGTTTCCGTCAGGGCCAACCCCGTGTCCACCAGTTTTTCGATGGTCGGCCGGACCAGAAGCAGGACGGCCGCGGCAACGATCAAAGCGGCGGCGGCGACGCCCGCCGTCATCCAGACGAAGGTCACCTCCATCCCTCCCATCCCCACCTTTTCTTCCCCTTTATCATCCCCTTCCCCCGAAAAAACTTGAGGAATTCATCTTTTCCCGCAAAAAGCGAAAAACTAGGATCGAAACAGCCAGAGACCAAAAAAAGGACGGAGAAAGCATGGATGTGTTTGTTTCGGCCCTGCTCGCCGCGCTTCTCGTCGCCCTGGCCGCCGGAGTCTTTCTGGTTTTCCTGTACCGGCCGATCCTCAAAGGAGTGACGGGGTTCGTCCTCCGCCTGCTCCTCACCGAATCCTACGCGAAAAACATGTGGGAATTCGTCTCCTCTGTCCGCCGGTTCAAACCCCTGAAGATCGCCGAAGGAGGTCTGCGGGCGGAATACGGGGAAATTTTGTCCCGTCCCCTGGGCACTCCCAAAAAATTGGCCGGTTTTGAGGGATTGATCTTCCTGCCAGCCCAACTGGCCACCCTCACCACCCGCGAAACCCACAAGGTGGACACCCGGACGGTGATCGGCCCGCAGGCGAAACGGCCCTTGCGGCTGGAGATTCCGTTATTGATCAGCGGCATGGGGGCGGGTGTTCCCCTGACGGAACCCGTCAAAATCGCCCTGGCCAAAGGAGCCTCCCTGGCCGGAACCGCGACCAACACCGGACAGGGACCGCTGCTTCCGGAAGAGCGCAAAGCGGCCGACAAACTGATCCTGCAATACAGTCGCGCTCCCTGGGCCAAAACATCGGAGGAACTGAAACAGGCGGACATGGTGGAAATCGCCGTGGGCGGGGGAGGAGACGCGGGTTCCCCCCAGGTGATTCCCTCGCGCCGGCTTTCCGGACGGCTGCGCCGTCTGATGGGATTGAATCCCGATGAAGATGCGCGGATTGGCTCCCGCGTTCCGGGGGTGGAACATCCCGACGACTGGCCGAAGCTGGTGAAAAAGCTGCGGGAAGAAACCGGAGGCGTGCCGATCGGGGTGAAGATCCTCCCGTCCCGGGTGGAGGAGGATATCGACCGGGCCCTCGAGGCGGGCGTCGATGTGATCACCATCGACGGCGCCCAGGCGGGAACGGGGGAATCGGCCACCATCGTCCAGGATGATTTCGGCCTTCCCACCATCCGGGGGCTGTGCCGCGCCGTGGAACACCTGGAAAAGCGCCATGCCAGGCAGAGGGTCAGCTTGATCGTCTCCGGCGGGCTGTATACCCCCGGTGATTATCTGAAGGTCCTCGCCCTCGGGGCCGATGCCGTCGCCCTGGGAACCGCCGTCCTGTTTGCGGCCCTTCACACCCAAATCACCAAGGTTCTCCCCTGGGAACCCCTGACCCAGCTGATCTGGTCCGGCGGATCCTCCGCCGGACAATTTGATGTGGAAAAAGCCTCCAAATACGTCGCCAATTTCCTCAACGCCTCGGTGGAGGAGATGAAACTGGCGGTCATCTGCCTTGGAAAAAAAGCCGTCTCCGAAGTGGGCCGCGAAGACCTCGTCGCCCTCGATCCCGAAACCGCCCGGTTGACCGGAATCCCCCTGGCCTACGGGCGGGAGGATTCCGTCCGGACCCAGCGGGAAAAAGCCCCGCAACCCTCCCTTTAGATCAAGAAAAAGCCCACCCGAACAACCGGCTCACATTCCTTTCATCCTTCCATCCGGTGAACATACAGCAGCCACGCGACGGCGATGACGGCGACAAAGCTCAGCATTCCGCTCAGGGCCAGGAAGGGATCGGCCCAAGAACAACCGGGGACATGAGCCCGGTCACCTGGGAACGGACCGTCCATGTAAACTGCTCCAAAGCCCTTCTCAAGGAGATTCTCCCCTGAACATGGGCCGGAACCGCCTCCTGGAACAGGGTCAGTACCGGGGGGACGGCACAAAAGGCCACAGCCCCTCCCAGGGCTGCGGCAGCCATCCCTCCGATCGGCGCCAAACCGGCCACTGCCTGAAACAGGGAGGCGACGGCAAGGGAATGGTTTCCACGGGTGTCAATTTCAATCCAAAATACTTCTTGCACTTCTTCGCGATCTGTATGCCGTTCCTGCTCACCAGCCCCAACTGATGAAGAATCGGATATTTGGACGGGACTTCCCTCGGTTCGCCGAAAATTCAAGACCGTTTCCGATCTTTTGGGGGTGGAAACGGAAGCGCCTTCTTTTCGACAATTCTCCGCCACTTTCCAAATATCCCGTGTTTCCAACGCCGCACTGAAAACCCCTTCGTTCTTTACAAAAAATCAGCGAGCATCCTTCCCAAATCGGTTTTGTTATCTGCCGATAATCCTCCACCGTGCTCAATTCCAAAAATCCAAAATCGGTGTGCGCCAAACAATGAATTGCGCCGGGAAAAGGCCTCCCATAAGAAGAAAAACGCAAACAAAACCAATCACCTAACCTTTGCGCCGTCCGGGCCAAATCATGGACGGCGAGAACAACCAACATGATCCAATTGAACATGCACGCGGCATCCCCCCAATTCATAAGAGCAAACTTATTTTTCAATTCGGCGAATGGGAATGCCCTCCTCTTCATCCATCATCAAGGTAAGAAAATCAACCCCCGCAGAAGCGGGGTGATAAATCAAGCGCAACGCCGGACGTACTTTTTTGACGCCCACCGGGTTGGACAAGGCGGCCATTCACTCCGTGGTATGAACAGGGGAGAAACTGGCTGCGGCGGCAGATGCTCGCGTGCGGCATGGAGGTGGAGATCGACGCCGCTTCC
>NZ_FOOK01000047.1 GCF_900113175.1 Planifilum fulgidum
CCCGGATTTCCTCAATGAGGCGTCTTTCCGAACGAATTCCGTACAAATAACCGATCAAAAGCATTTTGAACAGCATGACCGGATCGATGCAAGGACGCCCATTATCTTGACAATACAAGGGGCGGCATTTTTCCGCGATAAACGAAAAGTCGATGGTTTCATTGATTTTTCTAAGCAAGTGATCTTGGGGAACAAGGTCTTCTATGTTGACTGTTTCGGGTTGAAATTCCCTGGATGGGTTCGTCCTGAACATATAAAAACCTTCCTTCGGAATTGTTTTATTCCGAATTCAACAAAAAAGGCTGTTGACCCTTCTTTGTCAACAGCCTCAAGGAGGGGTTTCCCCTCCTTTTTTGTTAACCCTTTCACGTGTTTTTTCTGTTTCCTTGTGATCATGCCAACACGTCCCCGGCGAAATCCCTTTTCGCCTGCTCCGGCAAGCCGTCTAAAGGATCTTTCCGACAAAAAGTTTGTGAAGCGATCAACGTCCCATATCCTTTTTTCCGCTCCGCCATTCCTCGGCCAACATTCCGAAAATCAGCAGGTCCTCAAACCCGCCGCGGACCGGAGTCGCTTTTTTCAGCCGTCCTTCCCGGCGAAAACCGAGCCGCTCCGCCACCGCTTGACTTCGCCGATTGCTTGCGGCACAGCGGATTTCCACCCGGTTCAGCCCCCGCTCACCCAGCAGATCATCGATCAGAGCGCGGACGGCCCGCGTCATGATCCCTCTTCCCTGAAAACCCTTTCCCAGCCAATAGCCGATTTCCGCGTAGGACTTGATCGGGTCGATGGTGTGAGCCCCCACGATTCCGGCCATTTCGCCATCCACCCAGATGCCCAGATGGATTTCCGTCCCCCGGGCGAAACCTTCGAGAGCCTTTTGGATGAACGTCTCCGAGTCGGAGACGGTTTTCGTGTCGTCCACCCAGAACATCCAGGGGCGCAAATGGTCCCGATTGGCGTCGACCAATCGGAAAACGGCCTCGGCGTGGTGCCGTTCCAGAAGTTTCAATTCTGTGTTCTGATCAATCTTATGGCTTAACATGGGTCATCCCCTTTCCAAAGAACCAAACGGCAAATCGTCTCCCGATCCTCCGGGCGGCAGGCCAAAATATAGGGGGTTGGCGGCTTCCCGTCAAAGGGACGGCCCTCAAAATCCATGGTCCACACCCCGGCCTCCTGCGCCAGGAGCAAACCGGCGTAGAGATCCTCCCCCACCGAATCGTACAGCACAATCCCGTCCAGATCCCCCGGGCCAGCATGCACCAAAGCAGAGACGGCGCCCACAGGCGAAGCACCCGCTTCACCCCTTGATCGAGGCGCTCCCTCAGCCTTGCCGCAACGGGATCCTTCTGAACCTGATGTCCCTGGGTCCAACCGGGGGGCATCTTCCCGGGAGGCTTGCCGCCGGCACCGCCCAAAGCCTCCGATCGCCGCAAAAGGCCCCCTTCCCCTTCCGGGCGACGTAGATCTGATCGAGATGAGCGTCGCAAATCACTCCCAACACCGGCTCGTCCCGATGCAGCAGGGTAATGCTCACGGCGCAGAGGGGCAGGCCGATGGCGAAATGGTTCGCTTCGTCCAGGGGATCGACCATCCACAGCCAGTCTCCCGCTTCCCCCGACCGGCCCGTTTCCTCCCCCCGGATCGCGTGATCGGGAAAGTGGCGGCGAATCCGTCGAATGATCTCCTGCTCCGCCTGCTCATCCACTCCCGTCACCACATCGCCGAAATCGCCCTTCTCCCAGGCCCGAAACGGGCCGCCGAAACGCTCCCGAATCAGGGTTCCGGCAAAACGGGCCGCCTCCACGGCGATTCCGCAGGCCCGGTGCAGAACTTCTTCCATGGCCCACCACGGCTTTCCGGCGGATAGCGAGCAGAGGGGGTGAACCGCGCCGGCCTGAAAAGGCGTTTTCGCGGCACGACCCCTCTCCGGGGCTTCCCACGGGGTGTTGACAATTGTTCGATGTATCGGAATTCGGTATTTCCCGCTTGATTTCCTTCCCCTGCGGCTCTTCCCGGGGAAAGCCTTCCTTACGGCGGCGCCGTCACTTGAGACCCGTCGTCGCCAACCCCTTGATGAAGTGGCGCTGGAAGATGAGGAAGACGATGATCACCGGTACCGTCATGAACATGGCGCCGGCCAGCACGTGGTTCCAGAAGGCGTCGTACTCCCCGTAAAGGCTGTTCAACCCGACGGGAAGGGTGTACATCTCCTCCGAGCTGGTCAGCAGGTTGGGCCACATGAAGCTGTTCCAGTTCCCCAGAAACATGAAGATGATCTGGGTGGCTATGGCCGGCCTCGCCAAAGGCATCGCGATCCGCCAAAAGACGCCCCAGCGGCTCAAGCCGTCCAGGAAGCCCGCCTCTTCCAGCTCCCGGGGAATGGACAGGAAAAACTGGCGCATCAGGAAGATGCCGAAGCTCTGGGTGAGGAAGGGGATGGTCAAACCGGCGTAGGTGTTGATCCAGCCCAAGTTGCTCAGGAGGATATACATGGGAACAAGGATCACCTGACCCGGAACCATCATCACCGCCAAAATCGTCAAAAACAGCGCCTTGCGCCCGGGAAAGGGAATCCGGGCCAGGGCGTACCCCGCCATGGAATTGAAGACCACGTTGCCCGTGGTGACGATCGCCGCCACCAGGAGGCTGTTAAAAAACCAGCGGGCAAAGGGGTATTCGTCGCTCAGCACGATGTTTTCATAGTTTTCAAAGGTGAGCCTCTCCAGGGGCACCCACAGGGTGTTGATGTCCGGCGTCATCTTGAAGGAGGTGAAAACGGACCAGAGAAAAGGACCGATGGTCACGATGGCGTAACCGATCACGATGACGTAGAACAGGGGTCGGACAAATATTCGCTTCAAAGGACTCCCCTCCCTTCACATGCGCATCTCTTCGCCGAAGAATTTCCGCTGAATCAGCGTCAGGATGAGAATGACGAAAAAGAGGAAAAAGGCGATGGCCGAGGCATAGCCCATCTCGAAATCCCTGAAGGCCTTGTTGTACAGATAGAGCACCACCGTCAGCGTGGCGTCCAGGGGCCCCCCGTCTCCGCCGGAAATCACGTACATCTGGTCGAAGACCTGGAAGGTGCCGATAATGGACATCACCACGATGAAAAAGGTGGTGGGCTTCAGCATCGGCAGGGTGATGTGCCAAAACTGCTGCCAGCGGTTGGCCCCGTCAATCTGGGCGGCTTCGTACAGATCGTCGGGGATGTCCTGCAGGCCCGCCAGGTAAATCACCATAAACTGCCCCACGGTGCTCCACACCGCCATCATCATGATGGAAGGGAGTGCGAAGGTGACGTCGTCAAACCAGCTCCTCGCCGCAATGCCGAAGAAGCCGAGAATATGGTTCACCAGCCCGTCCTTTTTGAAGAGGAAGAGAAACATGACGGAGACGGCCACCGTGGACGTGACCGTGGGCAAAAAATAGGCGACCCGGAAAAAGGTTTTTCCCTTGATCTTGCTGTTGACGATCAGGGCCAGCATCAGGGCGATGCTCACCTGGACGGGGACCACCCCCAGGGAATAGATGCTGGTGTTGAGAAGGGCGCGCAGGAAGCGCTCATCCTGGAACATCTGAATGTAATTGTCCAGGCCGACGAACTCGGCGCCCTCGGGATTGAGAAAGGTGAAGGACTGAAAGCTGAGAAAAAAGGCGTAGAAGATGGGGCCGATCAGAAACACGGCCAGGGAAACGATCACCGGAAGGGTAAACAGGTAGCCCATGACCGGATCGCTGAGGAGAGAGAGGCGTTTCCTCCGGGCGGCGGGCTTCGTCACGACCGTCGTTTGGGGCTTCACCGACTGACCTCCTTTCAAGCGCAAGTGGCGGCCGCTGCCGGATTGCCGCCACCATCGCCAAGCAAAATCCTTGACCTTCAAAGCATGACGCAACTCATCTTAAGGATGGGAGCATGACGCTCCCATCCTCCTTCGGTCACTTCAGTTTGTTTTGCGCTTCTTCCAGGGCCTTCTTGGCCGGGGTTTTCTTCAGAATGGCCGATTCCGCCGCCTTGTTGAAGGCGTCCACCAATTCGTTCCCCTTTTCGCCGTATTGGTAGGGCTCGGCATATTCGACGCCCTTCACGAAGGCCTCCCGCTCCGGATACTTTTCAAGGAATTTTTCACCCATCGACTTCAGGGAGGGCAAGGCCAATCCGCCTTCCACCACGGGTTGCTGCCCCTTCTCGCTGGTGAGGAACTGCAACAGCTTGAAGGCCTCCTCCTTGTGCTTGGAATTTTTGGACATCACGTAGGCGACGGTAAAGGCCAGGTTGGAATTTTGCTTCTCCTTCACGGGCAGTTCCACCATGCCGTATTCCAGGTCCGGAGCCTTTTCCTTCAGGAAGGGAATCATCCATCCCCCTTCAAACACCATGGCCACCTTTTCCTCGGCAAAGGCGTCCCCGTTCCACTCCACGCCCAGGTTGGACGGGGTGTCCGCCACCTTATCCTTGATGAAGAGATCGGTGATAAACTGCAGCGCCTCGGCGTTGGCCGGATGGTTCAGGGTCGGATTTCCCTTTTCGTCCAACACTTGCCCCCCGTTTTGGATCAGGAAGGGTTGGTAGCGGTCCAAGCTGGGATGGAGGGCGATTGCCTTTTTGTTTCCTTTGGTCAGCTTCTTGGCTACATCCTTAAGTTCGTCCCAGGTTTTGGGCGGTTTCACGCCCGCCTCTTCAAACATTTTCTTGTTGTAGAAAAGGACGAGGGTGTTGTAGTCCTTCGGAATGCCGTAGGTTTTCCCTTCCCATTGAAACGCTTTCACCAACGATTCTTCGTAGGCCGAAAGGTCCACGTTGTTCTTCTTGATGTACTCGTCCAGAGGCTCCAGCACGCCCAACTTCATGAATTGGGGCGCCGGCATGCTGTCCAGGTAGTAGACGTCCGGTTCGTCCTTGGCGGCGATCAACGTCTGCATTTCGCTGAGATAATCGCCGGTAATCGAGTGCAGCTTCACCTTGATGTTCGGATTTTCCTTTTCAAAGGCGGCCACCTGTTCCTGCACGATCTTCTTCTCCGCCGGGCTGGAGAAAGCGCCGCCGAGGGTGATCGTCACTTTCCCGTCCTCGGAGGAACCTTCACTCCCTCCGCCGCAGCCGGACAAGACAAAAGCGACGGCAACAACCAGGCTGACCCATGTCATCCAACGACGTTTGAGCATTCTGCATCCCTCCTCGGGGTATAAATGGCGGACGGGACGGAAGAATCCCCGGGAAAGCGGCCGCGCCCCTTTCCGGAGACGCCTTCCGTCCGTCCCGGTTATGTGAACCCCCCGCCAGGCGGGAGGATTTCACCGCTAGCAGGGATGGATCGCCACATCCCAGCCCGTGGTGTTGATCTCGACCCAGGTGCGGGTGGCGTCGCCGACCCGCTCCAGGTTGAGATCCAGCACCCCCTGCCCCAGCCGGAGCCGCCGGACGGACAACCGGTTCATCCCCTGCGGCAAATCGGGATGAAGATGAATCCGCTTGCCGACAGGGTCCGGCTCCACCCCCAGGATCGCCTGCAGGATGGTGAAGGCGGTTCCCGCCGCCCACGCCTGGGGCGAACAGGCGACCGGATAGGGAAGCGGGCCCCCTTCTCCCCGTTCATGCCCGGAGAAAAGTTCCGGCAACCGATGTTGGAAATATACGGATGCCTCCACCAGTCCCCGGATGATCCGCTCCGCTTCCCGGTAAAAGCCCAGCCGCTTCAAACCGAGAAGAATCAGGGCGTTGTCATGGGGCCAGACGGACCCGTTGTGGTAGCTGTCCGGATCGTAGGATTTGCAGGCGGAGCTCTTCGTTCTCACGCCCCACCCGGAGAAGAGATCGGGCTCCAACAGGCGCCGGGCCACCCGCTCCGCCTGTTCGGGCGGGAGTATGCCGGTCATGAGGCAATGGCCGGGATTGGAAGTGACGGTTCCCGCCTGCTTCCCTTCGCCGTCCAGCGCCAGGGCGACGAACTGTTCGTCCTCCATCCAGAAGTCCCGGGCAAACCGCTCCCGCAGAAGCTCCGCTTCGCGGTTCAGCCGCTCCGACCGCTCGCCGTCCCCCAGCAGGCGGAACAGATCCGACCACGCCTTTTTGGCCATATAGACGTAACCCTGCACTTCCGACAAGGCGATCGGCGCCTCGGCCAGCCGGCCATCCCGGTGCACCACCGAGTCCTCCGAATCCTTCCATCCCTGATTCCGGATGCCTTTGGAAGACCGCATCGCGTAGGAGACATAACCGGTTCCCGCGGGATCGCCGTACCGGTCGATCCAGTTCAGCGCCTCGATCGCATGGGGAACCATCTCGCGCACGAAGTCCAGATCGCCGGTCCAGCGGTACACCTCGGCGATCAGAATGAGAAACAACGGGGTGGAATCGATGGATCCGTAATAGGGCGTGAAGGGGATCTGGCCGGAACGGGCCAGTTCGCCGAACCGGATCTCGTGAAGGATCTTCCCCGGCTCCTCATCCCTCCAGGCATCTTCTTTTTTGCCCTGATATTTGGCCAGGATGCGAAGGGTTCCCTTGGCCACCTCCGGGCGAACGGGAAGGGCCTGCAGCGCCGCGATCAGGCTGTCCCTCCCGAAGGGAACGGCGTAAATCGGCAGTCCCGCCACCGGAAAGGGCCCGTCGCCCAGATCGGTCAAGAGCATGCGCAGATCCTTCAACCCGCGCGCAAACATCCGGTTGAAATCGTCCCAGTCCGAGTTCACCTCGGGAGTGCCCACAAACCACTCCCGCTCGCTCTCCTCCAGCTTCAACAGGGATTGTTGCTCGCCGATCACCCGGGGAATCTCTCCGTCGGTCCCCGGAACATACCGGAGATGCACCGACCGGCAGACGTTCGATTCCAGGCGGAGCGGAAACCGGATGGTCCCGTCATCCGCCACCTCCGCCGGAGTGCCTTCGGTTTCCACATCGGTGGTCCGGTGCACCCCGTCCACCCCGCGGTAGGAGAAGCGCACGCCTTTTTCCGTGGGGGTCACGCCTTCCCGTTTCCCGACCCGCCCTTTCCAGCCGCGCACCACGAACATGTCGGCGAAGTCGGCATCCACCAGCAGCGAGAGGCGGGTCTGCACCGGCCGATCCCCGCGGTTGATGAAGGAGAAGGTCTCATATACCACACCGCCGTAGATCCACCGCTTTCGGGTGATGTCCAGCAAATCCCCGCCGACGGGTTTTCCCTCGGCGTCCGTTCCCTCCCGGTTGGTAAACCGGTAACAGCTGGTCGCCCCGTCCGCCTCCCCGCCCAGGGGAACAGTCGGGATGCCCTCCAGTTTCCACTCCAGCCGGCTCAAAAATCGGGTGTCCTGGGTGAACATTCCCAGCCCCCTGTCGTCGCCGGCGGGCAGATCGCCGTTATCATCCGAGTAAAAGAAGAGATCCCCCTCTTTGATGACCTGAGTCAAAACGGTTTCCCCCCACTGCAATTTTTGAAAAATCCACAAACGGGACGAAAACGTTTTCGAAATCGCGCAGGGCTTCCTTCATCGCTCACAAAGCCGGCGGAGCCGTGCTTTCCCGGATCTCCAGCTTCGGCTCCAACACCTCGGCGGTTCCGATTTCCCCGTCAAACATGCGGATCAGAAGATCGACCGCCTTCCTTCCGAACTCGTAGACGGGCTGCGAAACCGTGGACAGCGCCGGAGTGACAAAGGAGGCCAATTCAATGTCGTCAAATCCCATCACCGAGATATCCTCCGGAACCCTTCGTCCCAGGTCTTTCAGCTCCCGGATCGCTCCGATCGCCATCGTGTCGCTGGCGCAAAAAACCGCCGTCATTTCCGGAAAGCGGGAGAGCAGATGGCGGATCCCCTCCCGTCCCGACGCTTCCTCAAAATCGCCGAAATACACCTTTTCCGGACGGTATTCGATTCCCGCCTCCTTCAAGGCATTCCGGTATCCGTTCAGCCGCTCCAGGCTGACGAAGGCCTGGGCGTGCCCGTTGATCATTCCGATTTCCCGGTGTCCTTCGGCGATGAGATGCTCCACGGCCATCCGGGCGCCCCGCTCGTTGTCCAGCGTGACGTGACCGCATTTGTCCCCCACCAGCGGGACATCGATCAGCACGCAGGGAACGGAGGACTCCACCACTTCCTTCAAGTAGGGATCGTCCGTCCGCATGCCCATCAAAATCACGCCGTCCAACTGCCGTCGCCGACACAGTTCCATGTAGGGGACCTGCTCCTGTCTCGACGGATCCGTTGTCGACAAGACCAAGTCGTAACCCGCCTCCGTTGCCCGGTCGTTCACGCCGCAGATGATGTTAAACGTCAGATCGTGACCGGTGCGGGAACGGGTCAATTCGGAAATGATCAACCCGATGGTCTGTGATTTCTTCATCACCAAACTGCGGGCGACGGCATTGGGGCGGTAGTTCAGCTCTTCGGCGATGCGCAGGATCCGCTCCCGCGTCTCGGGACGGATGTCCTTGTAGCCGTTCAGCGCCCGGGACACCGTCGTCACGGAAACCCCTGCCCGTTTTGCAATATCCTTGATTGTAACGCCCATGCCATCCTCCCGAAAACGTTTTCGCTAACATCATAGCGGAATCTTTTTTTCCTCGTCAATGACTTTTTTCATGGAAGAAAAAGGAGCATCCGGCCATAAGAGGGAAAATCCATCCATGGGGGAAAAAACGGCAAGGGAGGAAACGCGATGCAATACGCCCGCCTGGGAACATCGCACCTGAAGGTCTCCCGGATCGGCATGGGCACGGGAGGATGGATGTGGGACGGGATGGATGAATCGGAGGCGACTTACGCCCTTCACCGGGCCGTCGATCTGGGCATCAACCTGATCGACACGGCCCCCCTGTACGGGTTCGGCCGGGCGGAGGAAATCATCGGAAAAGCCCTCGCGGAATCCCGCAGCCGAAACCGGGTGGTGATCGCGACAAAAGCCGGCCTCGAGTGGGACGCGCGCAGGCGCATCTGGTGGTGCAACGCATCCCGCAAGCGGATCCTGGAGGAAATCGAGCAAAGCCTGCGCCGCCTGCGGACCGACTGGATCGACCTTTATCAAATCCATTGGCCTGACCCGGAAACGCCGATCGAAGAGACGGCGGAGACGCTGCTTTCTTTGTACGAAAAGGGCGTGATCCGGGCCGTCGGCGTCAGCAATTTCCGTCCGGAACAAATGGAAGCGTGGCGAAAGGTCGCCCCCCTCCACGCGAACCAACTGCAGCTCAATCTGTTCCGGCGTCATTTTCTCGAAACGGCTTTCCGCCACTGCCGCCGGCACGACATCGGGACGCTCACCTGGGGCACCTTGGCCGGCGGGCTGCTCACCGGAAAATTTTCCGCCGACACCGCCTTTCCCGAAAACGATGCCCGGCGCCATGACCCGATGTTTCAAGGGGAGCGGTTCCGCCAATACCTGGCCGCGACGGAGGAACTGAAAAAAACGGCGGCGGAAAGGGGACGCACCGTCACCCAACTGGCCGTCCGCTGGACCCTCCAACAACCCGGTGTGACGGTCGCCCTGTGGGGAGCCCGCAGGCCGGATCACTTGGACGAGGTGCCCGGCGTCTTCGGCTGGTCGCTGTCCGATCGGGATTTCGCCCGCATCGACGACATTCTGCGGAAAACGGTGACAAATCCCCTTCCACCGCCTCCGCCGGATTTCCGTCCCCCCTCCCGGTCGGAGATGAAAAGATGGAGAAGGTGATTTCCCGTCAGTGACCCCTCCCGCACAGGATGCAACAAATTTC
Organism: Planifilum fulgidum; assembly: GCF_900113175.1. Lineage (NCBI taxonomy): Bacteria > Bacillati > Bacillota > Bacilli > Caryophanales > Thermoactinomycetaceae > Planifilum > Planifilum fulgidum. The sequence continues at coordinate 9,702 of NZ_FOOK01000047.1, forward strand.
CATTTCTATTCGAACGTTTGTTCGTGTATCCTATAGATTGAGGTGATTGCGATGGATCGGGGAAACAAGCTGTGGGAGGGTCACCGGCTCCTGCTGCCGCAGCACCGGGACCTGATCTTGGAGGAAAAGCAGAAGGCGAAGGAGTATCATCCGCCGGAACTGGCGGCGGACGAGTTGGAAGCCCTCGACCGGACGATCCGATGGTCCCGGGCGAAAAAAAGGCCGATTGTACTTACCTACGCCAGCAAGTACGGTCCGAAGCGGTGCACCGGGGTCGTCCTGAACATCAATCTCCTCGAAGGATGGATCATTCTTCAGAGCGGGGAAGAAAAACGGTTGATTCCCCTGTCCAAAATCGTCGGAGCCGAAGCGGAATCTGGCTGGGAATGACCGGCGCAGGGGTGCCGGCCGCTGATCCCGGCATCCCGCTTTTCCCCGCCGGCCTGATATAATGGAAATGAAAAAGATGAGAGCGAAGACAATCCTTGACATCAAAGACCGAATGACGCAAGCCGTCCCGCCCGATGCGGCAGGAATCATTCGGCGAAAGACCGCAGCCTTTGCCGGAGGGAGGTTTCATGTTTCGTCGGTTTTTTGCCGGGGAAGACGATCCGCTGCTGGTCCAAAGCGGCTCCCCCGGCCTTTTTACCCTCCAGCACCTGATGGTTGTGCTGCTCCTGCTTGCTACCGTCTGTCTGGCCTTGCACCGCATAAGACAACAAGCGTTCCGCACCCGCTTCTTGTGGACCCTTTGCGCCTTTGCGTCACTGGTCGTGCTCGATGTGGCGAGGATGATCTGGGAAGCCCGCACGGGCCAATTTGACCTCAAGGAGGGCTTGCCGCTGCAGCTTTGCGGCATCCAGATGTTTGCCATTCCCTTGGCCCTGTTTTCGCGCGGCCGGATCGGCGACTACATGCGGGAGTTTGTGTTCGCCTACGGCACCGTGGGCTTTTTGCTCGCGCTCCTCCTGCCGATCCCGGCACTGCAAATCTATCCCGTATTCCACTTCAGGAGCATGCAAAGCATGCTGTATCACACCGCTCTGGGCTTTGTCGCCCTGATGTTGCCTCACTTGAATTACCGCCCGGACATAAGGAACGTGCGAAAGGCATACGCCGTGCTCGTCGCATGCGCGCTGTTTACGGGCGCTGTGAACATGCTTTTCGGCAGCAATTATTTGTACACTTCCGCGCTTCCCATCCCCTTTGACCTGCTTCCCTGGCCGCTGTATCTTCCGTTTCTTCTGGCGTTTGCGCTGTTGGTGGGGCGACTGCCCTACTACGCGCATCATTCTTTCCGCTCCATCCGCCGCGCCGGAACCGGCGCGCCGCAAAGGCGGGAATCCATCTCCAAACGTTGAATGCGCCGATCGGATAGGACCATCCCGCACGGTCAGTCGCCCCCTTCTTCCTCCACAGAGACGCCGAAGCTCTTTCTTCACGGCAAAGCCTTTCCCGGACTTTGATTTTCCTGCACCCGAGGAGAAAAATCGGTGACAGGATGAAACGCTTCATCGACTCCGCCAGGACACACCCGGCTTTCTTTAGTGGAAAAGTCTTTGCCGGAGGCAAAAGCGGAGAGAACGACGTCGCGGAGGACGAAGGTTCAAGGTTTCGGTGGTTATTTAAGCTGGATGATCATGCCTAATATCGGGGCATTCAACGCTTGGGGCTTGATCACGGCCTTGTTCGTCCCCGCCGGCTGGCTGCCGGGGGATTCCATCAGACGCCGCAAAAAGGCGGAGATGGCAGTTCACCCGGATCAGGCCATGATAAAGCGTTTTATTCACCTTTGGCACCGCCCCCTCACCGGGATACCGCCGATGGTCCATCGGGAAGGGCCGCATAAATCAGTAAAAAAAAAGACACCTGAAAAAAGGTGTCCCATTCCCCTTCGCGGTTAATATTCTGCTCCTGATTTCGCCTTATACACATCCAGATCCAGCTCTTTGGTAATCCGTCCGGTCAGCAGCCCCGCCGTCATGCTTCCGCTCACGTTGAGGGCCGTGCGCCCCATGTCGATCAGGGGTTCGATCGAAATCAGCAAGCCGGCCAAACCGATCGGCAGGTTCATCGCCGACAGGACCAGGATGGCGGCAAAGGTGGCTCCTCCCCCGACGCCCGCCACCCCCAGCGAGCTGATGGCCACCGTCAGAATCAGGGTGATGAGGAAAACGGGATCCATCGGGTTGATGCCGACCGTTGGCGCGATCATGACGGCGAGCATCGCCGGATAAATTCCGGCGCATCCGTTCTGTCCGATCGAGACCCCGAAGGAACCGGACAGATTGGCGATTCCCTCGGACACGCCCAGCTGGTTCGTCTGGGTTTGGATGTTCAGCGGAAGGGTTCCCGCGCTGGAGCGCGACGTAAACGCAAAGGAAAGGACCGGCAAGGCCTTTTTCACGTAAATCAGCGGATTCAATCGGAATATCGCCAGCAAGACCAGGTGCACGGCAAACATCGCGAGTAAGGCCGCATAGGAGGCGATGACGAACTTGCCCAGTTTCAAAACCGACCCCACATCCGTCGTCGCCACCGCCTTCGTCATCATGGCGAACACTCCGTAGGGAGTGAGGCGCAAAACGAGCGTCACCATTCTCATGACGACCGCGTGGAGCGATTCGACAATCTTTGCAAACAGATCGGCCTGCTCCGGACTTTTCCTTTTGACCCCCAAATAGGAGAGGCCGAGAATGGTCGCAAAGATGACGACGGCGATCGTCGAAGTGGGACGCGCCCCGGTGAAGTCCAAAAAGGGATTGGCCGGCAGGAGCTCAAGGATTTTTTGGGGGAACGTTTGGTCCTTGATCTCCTCAAACTTCCCCTGGATCTCTTCCGCCCTTGAAAGTTCCGCATCGCCCTGTTCGATCTGAACCGCCTTCAGATCAAAGCCCAGGGCGGCGGCGACGCCGATGGCCGCGGCAATCGCCGTCGTGCCGATCAAAATGGCGATGATCAGCCCGGCGATCTTGCCGGTATTGTTGGAGAGTTTCATTTTTGTGAACGTCATCAAAATGGAGATGAAAATCAGCGGGATGACGATCATCTGCAACAGCTTCACATACCCGCTTCCCACGATATCAAACCAATCGATCGAGGCCGTCAAGGGATCCCGATTGGACGCGTAAGCCCACTGCAGGGCAAATCCGAACACAATCCCCACGCCGAGGGCGGTGAAAACGCGCTTGGAAAAGGAAAGGCGTTTTCGCTGCATAAAATACAGGCCGTAAAGGATCAGAAGAAACAATACCATGTTTAATATCAACAATGGCGCCTTCAACATCCATCCTCCTGTTCTCCAATCGATTTCCGTATTAGATATAAACTAATAAATCCTATCTGTCAAGTAAGATTTAATCCCTGCGATCTCCGCCGGTGCCATTCAACCTCCGCTTTCCGCTTCCCAACAACTTTTTCCAGGAACATCCGCACCCATAAGAAAGGGGACCGGGAGCGATTCGGTCCCCTTATATTTTACGGCTGGAAGGTCATCGTGACGCTGACCACTTCCGGACGATTGCCGATCCGCAGGGGCGGACCCCAGGTGCCGTACCCGCAGGATACGATGAGGTGGTAGTTTCCTTTTTTCAGCAATCCCCAATCCTCTTCATAGATGAGGGCGGTGATCAGATTCGCGGGAAAAATCTGCCCCCGGTGGGTGTGGCCGGACAGCTGAAGATCGATGCCGGCGGCCCGGGCCTCCTCCAGGTCGACGGGCCGGTGGTCCAGCAGAATGAGGGGCTTCCGGGAGTCGATTCCCTTCATCAACTCTTCCAGCCTGACCCGTTCCGGCCCCTCGTGGAGGCGGGGGTCGTTCCGGCCGATGAGATACAGATCATCGCCGATGGGCACAAGGCGGTCTTTCAACACCCTTATCCCCTCCGCCTCCAGCGCCTGCATCAATTCCCCCTCATCGTCCCGGAGGTCCCGGTCGTGGTTTCCGGGGACGGCGAAGATGCCCAGGGGCGCTTCGATTTTTCCCAGAACCGTCGCCAACTCCCGGCCCGCTCCCGGCGGGAGGCGACCGTCCGTGATGTCCCCGGCCAAAAGGACGAGATCCGGCTTCAGCTCCTCCATCCTTTCAAGAAGGGGCTCCAGCCGGCCCGCATCGATCACCGGACCGAAATGAATATCCGACACCATGGCGATGCGAAGTTCCTTCCGGGAGCCGGCCTCCTTGTTCACCGTCACCTCATATTCGTTGACCACCGGATTCCGGGCGTTCCATCCCCCGTAGATGACGGCGCCCAAAATGAGGATCACCACGGCGACTCCCAGGGTGAGGGGGGTTTTCGGGTGCTCCCTCACCCGCTTCGGAATAAACCCCAGCCACCGGTTCAGCAGCCGGACGACATCGATCAGGAGAAGGATCAAAAAGGCGTACACGACCATGATCATGGAATACCCGCCCCACACGGCCATCCAGGAGGCGACGGAGCGGGGCAGAAGGTGTTCCGTCATCTCCGCCACGGGAAACGGCAGCACCAACAAGGCGAAAACGATTCCGAACAGAGCCCGGAGGGAGCGGGAAGCCGGTTTTCCGAGGGATTGCCGTCCCCTGCGCCAGATGTAGTAGCACATCAACCCGTAAAGCGCCAGGAAAATCGAAACGAATAGACCCCACATCGATTTTGCTTTCTCCTCCATCGAAAAGTGTTGCGTTCGCCGATGCGCGATCGCTGATCCGAGATTTTTCCCGCAATGAATAAAGTATCAAAGAAGGGGGCGATTGGCCATACATTCCGGAGAATTTAGACTCTTCCGCGCCGCGTTGTGGCTCTACGCTGAGGATTTCTGTTCCCGAATGCATCATTTTCCCCGTGAACGAAGCGATCCCATCTCCCTTTTCGCTCTACCATTCGTTTGTCATCCTCACCTTCCCATTCACCTGCGATATTCGTAAAATTTCCGGTTTGGGACCGCTCGATCAACCCTTGGAGCCCTCCTCATCCGGCGCCCCATTTCATGGAGAACATGGGGTTTTCAGATTGAAGCGCTTGCATTGGTGGTAGTGGACATCCATTTCTTTGCGATCGTTGGGATCACGGGTGCATGTTGGGACGAAGGGACCAACCCCGCCCCGTGTTTATAAAAAACGAGTGAACCCGAAGGGTTCACTGAGATTGATGACAAACCCCCTGGCTCTTTTCGCAAGAAAAGCGCCAGGGGTTGCATGTTTATGGGAAATAAACAGATAAAGGAGATTAGATTTGGTAAATTAGGCGGATCACAAAGCCTTTTCCTCTCTTCGAGAGGAGCAAGGCCATTTTTTTGATGTTTTGAGCCACGGCAATAAGGAGGCATTGCTCTCTGACTTTGGCAAGCCCCCTGTAGCGTGCATAACGAAGCCCATGAAGTTCTTTGGCGTCAGCGAAGCTGCGCT
>NZ_FOOK01000048.1 GCF_900113175.1 Planifilum fulgidum
AAATTAAACAAGCTGACGCCTGTAGAATACAGGCGTCAGCACGCCGCATAAGCCGGGTGTTTTTACGTGTCTACATTTTTGGGGCTTGACCACGGCAGGGGGGAGTTGGTTTATTCGGTGGAGATGGAGGGATCGGACTGGACCCTGTCAGGGATGACCATCAGGAAGAAACGGTCCGGACGGTTCATCAGTCCCTCGATCTTCTCCGCCTCCCGGACCTGGCCGGAGGAGAGAAGTTCCCGCTGATAGGCGCCCAGCAGTTCCCGCAGATCCTGTATTCCTTGATCATCCAGGGGTTCCAGGTGGACTTTGGCTCCTCTGGCGATGCGCCGCATCAGGGCGGCTTCGTCCAACCCCATTTCCGGGATGAGCCGCAGGTAGACCCGGCCCCCTGTCATGCCGGAACAGATCCAGGGGCCCGGATCGCCGAGGACGACGGCGCGGCCGGCGGTCATGTACTCGAAGGCAAAGCCCTTGATGTTGGCCCGGTTGGCGATCATGCCCAGATCGTCGCGAAGGGGTTCGGCCGGCTCGCCGGCGATGATCACATCGGCTCCGGAGAGGCGGATGCCGGTGCGGGAATCGGCGTTGCCCTGGACGATGAACAATCCTTTCTGCGCCCCGTAGCAGAAGCCTTTTCCGACGGAACCGTTGATCCATTTGCCGGAAGCGCCCGGCGATTTCAGAACCGACACCTTCCCTCCGAAGGCGGTTTTTCCGACGCCGTCCTGGGCTCCTCCCTTCACCACCACGTGAACCCCTTCGGCGTTGAAGGCGGCCAGGCCGTTGCCGGGAACGGATCCCTCCTCGAAGGTGAGGTGCACTTCGGGCAGCCGGTGATAGCTGCCGTCCAGCCGGTTCCGCACCCGGGCGCCGGAGACGCTGCTGACGAGCACCCGCTCGGAACAGCCCACGTTGCGGAAGGTTTTCAAAACGGGACGGTCGAAGGCGATCGATTCGATCCGGTCCGCCTCCGCCCCGTAACCGGCCGCGACGGGCACCTTGCTCCGGACTGCGGCGGGTTCCGCGGCATCTGCCTGCTCCTTCCACGTTTCAGGCACCGGCCGCAGGAGATCGGTCAGATCGAGGCGATCCAAGGCCCGGGTCTGCACCAGCAGGTCGGAGCGGCCCACCATGTCCTGAAGCCGACGGAATCCGAGCTGTCCCGTCAGCCGCCGGATTTCCTCCCCGAAGGCGGTGAAAAGGCGGACGAGTCCGTCGACGGCGACGTCAAACCGCCGTGGCACGAAGCGCTTCAAGCCGTGCTCCTGGGCCTCCTCCACGGTTTCAATCTGGGTGGCGATCCCGACGTGACAGGTGTCCAGGTGGCACCCCCTGCAGGTGGTGCAGCCGATGGCCAGCATGGCCAGGGTTCCGAAGCCCACCCGGTCGGCGCCGAGGAGCACCATTTTGATGACGTCCAGCCCGCTCTTCAGTCCGCCGTCGGCCCACAGCTCCACCTGGTGGCGGATGCCCGCCTCGACGAGGGCGGCATGGGCGGCCTTCACCCCGATTTCCACCGGCAGACCCACGTGTTGGAGGGCGTGGATCCGGGCCGCGCCGGTGCCACCGTCAAAGCCGGACAGGGTGATGATGTCCGCCCCCGCCTTGGCGATTCCGACGGAGATGGTTCCGATGTTGGGCACCACCGGCACCTTGACGATCACTTTGGCGTATTTGTTGGCGGTTTTCAGTTCCGTGATGATCTGGGCCAGGTCTTCGATCGAATAGATGTCGTGGTTGTTGGAGGGAGAGATCAAATCCACCCCGGGGCTGGCGTTCCGCGCCGCCGCCACCTTGGCCGACACCTTTTTCCCGGGCAGATGTCCCCCTTCCCCCGGCTTGGCGCCCTGGCCGATCTTGATTTCCAGAAGGAGGGCCGAGTTGGCCAGTTCCACGTTGACGCCGAACCGGCCGGAGGCGATTTGATGTCCCCGGGTGCGCGGGTATTTGCCGAGCATGTCCTTGATTTCCCCGCCTTCCCCGTTCAGGCTGACCATGTTGAGTCGTTCCGCCGCTTCGGCGTAGGCGCGGAAGGCCACTTCGTTCTGGGAACCGAAGGACATGGAGCTGATCACCAGGGGCAGGCTGTGATCCCCTACACCGATGTCCACCTCGCCGGGGTCCACGGGGGGACCGACCCGCTCCCGGGCCGCCTCCAGGTTCAGGTCGGCCACATGGCGGAGGGAGATCGGGTTTTCCCTTTCAATGCCCTCCAGCTTGTCGGCAAACTCCCGGTATTCGATGTCTCCGGAGGCCACTTGCCCGATCGATTTCCAGATGCGGGGCCACAGGTGGAAGGTGCGCACGGGCTTTGCCTTCGCGTCGGAGAAATCCTTGTACCGGGCCTCGGCGTCCGCCTTCAGATCCTCCCAGGAGGTTCCCCCGCGCCCCGATCCGCAGAAATTGACGATGTCCAGCACGCCGGCCACCTCCGGGCTCAGGCCGATGGAGGAGAAAAGCCGGGCGTAGCCGCGCAGTTCGTGGATCCCGATGGTGGAGATCACCTTTTCCAGGCCCTTGTTGAGGGCTTCATAAAGAAGCGGCGCCGCTTTCTCTTCCTTTTCCGCCAAGATGGCGAACATCAGACGGGGAGCCACCAGGTCGGCGCCCAGTCCCACGGCCACGGCCACATCGTGCAGGCTGCGGATCGCCGCCGATCGGAGAAGGATGCTCGCCCGCCGGCGCAGGTTCTGCTCCGATTCCGGAACGGGCGCCTCCTTCAAGCCCAAATCCACCCTGGAGACGGCCAGGTGGGGGTCGAGGAAGAGCCGGTCGTTCCGATGGCAATCGGCGTCGTCCAGCAAGAGGAGCGTTTTGCCGCTCCGGACGGCCCGGACCGCCTGTTTGGCCAACCGGTCCAGCGAATCCGGAATGGAGGATGCACGGGGACAGGTGAGGGAGAGCCGTTCCACCAATCCCTTTTCATCGAAGAGGGAAACCACCTCTTCCAGCGTGAGGGTGTCGTGCGCCTTTCTCACCTGGATGCCCAAAGCGCCTTCGGCGAGGATCGGCGAAGGAAGTTCCAGGCGGAGGGGGGTGGAATCCGGTCCGCACAGCGGCGGCCGGCCTCCCAGAATCACTCGGGTGGAGAAATGCTCCATCTCCCGCTCCCGGTCGATGGCGGGATTGGTGACCACCGCCACGCTCTCCTTGATGAAATCGGAAATGTTTTGCCGCACATGGGACAGCGCGGCCAACGGGCCGTCGTAACCGAGGGAGCGGATCGGGTCGCTGCCGGTGTCGGCCATCTGCTCCACCAGCTGGATGTGTTCCCGGTCCCAGCCGAAGGCGGCGTATTCCGCGTTGGTCGCCGCTTCCACCCCGGTTCGGGAAACGGCCGTGGGCGCCGCGGGGACGGAAAGATATGCCCGGTATTCCCGGAAGTCCGCCCTCCTTTTGGCCCGCTCCAGGACCAGCCTCTGCAACTGGTGGTGGGCCAGAACGACGGCCCGGGGCTTCAGCTGGACCCCCACCGTTTCCCCCGGGGCCAGGGGCTTCGGCTCGCTCACCATGCGATGGACGGGCAGGATTCCCTGCTCGGAGGAGAAGATGAGGGTCCGCTCGCTCTCCAGCATCCACAGGGGTCTGAGTCCCAGCGCATCCACGCTGAAGGCGCACTCGTCCCCGTAGCGGGAGACGATGGCGGCGGGTCCCTGGGCGAAGGGTCCCCAAACCTGCCGGTAGTAGGAATAGAGGTCCTTCAGTTCGTCCGGAAGCTGTTTCAGCTCGTGAAGGATCGGCGGGAACACCATTTCGATCGCTTCAAACAGCGAAAAGCCGTAGCGGTGGATCAGCGTTTCCACGACGCGGTTCAGATCCTGGGAATCGCTGCTGTCCTCCGCCAGGGGGGCGCCGATCATCCGGGCCTCGTCCCGCAGCTTGCGAATGGTGTTGATTTCGCCGTTGTGTCCCAGGAGGGAGAAAGGTTGAACCCGGAAGAAGTTGGAGAGGGTGTTGGTCGAATACCGGTTGTGGCCGATGGTGACCGCCGTCCGAAACTCCGGGCGGGCCAGGTCATGGAAGTACCGAGTCAGCAGACTGGCTGCACCCATCACCTTGTAGACCGCCGTGCGATTGCTGAGGGAAGCCGCTTGGACCGGCAGTCTTGATTCGATGTCCACCACCAGCTCGAACAGCCGGGCGGGAAGTCCGTCGCTTGCGTCGGCTTCCAGGGCGATCTGCCAGAAATGGGGCTCGTCGGCCCGGCCGTTTTTGCCGAGGACATGGCTGTTTACCCGATCCATTTCTTCCACCAATATGGCAAGTCCGCCTTGTTTGAATTTTCCGCGAATAACATTCTGAATCGCGGCGGTGTCGCCCCGTTTCGGGATGAACAGGTGGCCGACCACAAAACGGTCGCTGCGGGCCTTTTCGGGAGGAAGTCCCGCATCGGCCAGTTTCCGTTCCCAAAGGCCGCGGGGGATGTCGGTCAGGATGCCGCATCCGTCTCCCTCGCCGTTGATGAAGCCGGATCGATGCTCCATTTTGACCAGCGCGTCGATGGCATCCAGGAGGTTGTCGCGCCGGGGATTTCCGTCCTTTTCGATGACGGCGACAATCCCGCAGCTGTCGTGTTCCTCCTTCAACAGGTTGCGAAAACGGCCGAGGTCGGAGAGCCTTTTGCAACCAGTCATTGTCGGGATTCACCTCCATGACGTCGATGATCGTTCTGCACGATTTTCCCCCCGATGGCGGGTTCCGCGGCGATCCGCTTCGCGCGGGGTTCCGAGCTTTCCACGGGGCGGCGGAACGCGGACCTTCCGGGGGAGTGAAAGGGAGCCTTCTGCGCGCTCCATGTGCCGGCGGTCTGGCGGTTCGGACAGGGGGAAAGAATCGTGGGGAACCATAAAATGTGAGAGGTATCGAAAAATGGTTGAGGAAAGTAAGTAAAGTTTATCATGAAACGGCTGATGAAACAAGAGGAAATATAATTTTTATTCATATAAAAGATTGTTTATTCCATGGGGTCTCCCGGCGAATTTGGGGTAAGATTCGGGGGTTGTCGAGGTATGACAAGGGGGTAAGCGCTTCCAGCAGAAATGAATAAATATAAAAATTGATGACACAAAATGAAATCAATTTTTGGATGCCATATAGACGGGGGGATCATCCGCCGCCAACCGACCGGAAGGCCTTTGGGCGATGAGGCGGATGATCCCTTAAGAGCGAAGGCGAGGTTGTCGAGGAGGCGAGTGTGTGCCAACAGATGGCGGAGGACAAATTCCTTCTCTCCGGCAGGGAAGGAGAGGCTTATTTGACGGGGCTCCCGCCGTCCCGGGCGTAGGGCAGTTCTTCATCGGTGAAGGACCAGCCGGTCTTCAGGCCGAGGATGAACCAGCCGAGAACCAGCGCTCCGACGGCGAAAATAGTGTCGCCGATGGTTCTGAGCCAAACAAAGGTGTCGATGATCCCCCGCGACATGAATTCCGCCGAACGGGCGTACCAGGTGCCGTGTTCCACACTCGCCCAGGTCTGCATCAACCCGATGGGCAGGAGGCTGAGCAGCACCATCAGGGCCAGACCGATATTGATCGCCCAGAAGGAGAAGGCGAGGGCCCTGGTTTTCCACATGCGGCGACGGGTGAGCCCCCGCAGGCAGAACAGCATGAGTCCCAGGATGAGTCCCAGGCCCAACATGCCGTAAACTCCGAACAGCGCCGTGTGCCCGTGCACGGAGGTGGTATTGAGGCCCTGCATGTAGTAAAGGGCGATCGGGGGGTTGATGAAGAACCCGAACAGGCCTGCTCCCACCAGATTCCAGAAGGCCACGGCGATAAAGTAGTAAATCGGCCACTTGTATGCCTGCACCCAGGGACGGGCGCGGGACAGGGTCAAATTCTCATAGGCCTCAAAGCCAATCAGCACCAAGGGAACCACCTCCAGCGCGCTGAAGGTGGCGCCGAAGGCCAGCACGCCGATCGGAGTGCCGCTGAAGTACAGGTGATGGAAGGTGCCGATGATCCCGCCGAACAAAAAGACGATCGTCGAAAACAGAACCGAGGTGGTGGCCGTCGAGATCCGCAGCAATCCCATCCGCGTGAACAGGAAGGCGATGACCACCGTGGCGAAGACCTCAAAAAATCCTTCCACCCACAGGTGAACCACCCACCAGCGCCAGTATTCGGCGATGGCCAGGTGCGTATGCTGTCCCCAGAGGAGTGCCGGAATGTAAAATACGGGGATGGCGGTGGAGGCGATCAGGAACAGGATGAGCAGATGCCTGTCGTCCTTCTTTTCCCTGAGTGCGGGCCAAATGGCCCGGGCCATCAGGAACAGCCAGAGGAAAAGCCCCACCGTCAGGAATAGCTGCCAGAATCGTCCCAGATCCGTATATTCATAGCCCTGGTGCCCAAACCAGAAGTTGGTCTTCAGGCCGAGGCGCTGATGGACTCCGATCCACTGGCCCGTCAAGGAGCCGACCACGATGATGAGCAGGCAGACAAAGAGCAGGTTGACGAAAAAGCGCTGGTATTTCGGTTCCCGGCCGGAGACCGCGGGGGCCACGAACAGCCCGGCGGCGATCCAGGCGGTGGCGATCCAGAAGATCCCCAGCTGGGTGTGCCAGGTGCGCGTCACCGAGTAGGGCAGCCATTCCGCGAGGGGAATGCCGTAAAAACCGCTCCCTTCCACCTGATAATGGGCGGTGACCGCGCCCAGACCGACCTGAATCACCCACAAGGCGGCGACCACCCAGAAATACTTCAGGGTCGCCTTCATGGAGGGGGTGGGAGACAAGGCCAGCAGGGGGTCCTTTTCGGGAAAACTATCCTCCAACTCGGTGTGTTGTTGTTTGGCGTAATACCAGGCGAGGGCCCCGATCCCGGCCAGCAGCAGAACAAAGCTGACCACGGACCAAATCACCATGGTCCCGGTGGCCACATTGCCGATCAACGGCTCGTGGGGCCAGTTGTTGGTGTAGGTGATGTTCTCGCCGGGACGATTGGTCGCGCAGGCCCAGGTTGTCCAGAAGAAAAAGGCGTTCAGGGCCTTCATCCGCTCAGGATCTTTGATCGTGTTCTGGGGGATGGCGTATTGGTCGCGCAGTTCATCCAGTTTGGGGTCGCTTCCGAACAACCCGGCATAATGTCGGCTGATCGCCTTGACGGCCTCCGCCCGGATCGGTGAGAGGACCAGATCTCCCGTCTCCTCCTGATAGGTGTTGGTCCGGATTTCCTTTTTCAAACGGGCACGCAGCATCGCTTGCCTTTCTTCGTCCAGCACATCATAGGCCTTTCCGAACTGCTCCTTCGCATATTTGTTGAGGATCCACATCGCTTCCCGGTGCAGCCAGTCGGCGTTCCAATCCGGCGCTACATACGCTCCGTGCCCCCAGATGGTTCCCACTTCCTGTCCGCCGATGGACTGCCAAACATTTTGTCCGTCCTTGATCTCCTTCTCAGTAAACAAAACCTCGCCATCGGAGGTGATGACCCGCTTGGGCACGGGGGGCATCGTCTGGTAAATCTCCCCTCCGTAATACCCCAAGATGGCGAAAGATACGACGAAGACCAGAGTTAATCCCGCCCAAAGCCTCGTAAGATTCATCAATATACCTCCAATGGATGCTGTGCTTGTTACAGTATTTTGATTAAATGGTTTTTATATGCATGTCGGGCGGATGGGAGAGACAAGGAAAAACAAAAAGCCCCTGAACAGGGCAGCTGTTCAGGGGGCGAGGCATCAGACCGGACCCGGGAAGGCGCTTGTCGGACCCGGGAAGGCGCTTGTCGGACCCGGGAAGGCACTTGTCGGACCCGGGAAGGCGCTTGTCGGACCCGGGAAGGCACTTGTCGGACCCGGGAAGGCGCTTTCCGGTCCGGCGTTTCCGCTTTGCAGGGTGCTGTCGGCCACCAGTGCGTCGGTGGACCATGCACCGTTTGACCAGATTGCCACCGAAAGGGCGAAGGCAAACACCAACAGCGCACAAATCTTCTTCACTGAAGCCACCTCCCACGCTGTTCATGGACATGTTCCTGCACTTTATACATATTTACCGTGCACCGTTGAAATTCCTTCTCGTCTTTCTTTTCATAACACTGGGCGAGCCGGTACCAAGCCTCATATTCCCTTTCCCTGAAGTTAAATTTTTTACTGAGTTCAGTCACCCGGCGGTATAAGGGGATGGCATCGTCGATGCGGTCCTGGATGCGGTAGAAATCGCCCATGGATATCAGGGCGGCGATCAGGTACCGAACGTCGTTTCCCTCTTCGCCGCATTGGATCGCTTTGGAGAGGAATTTTTTGGATTCTTCCCATTTTTTCTGATGCATGTACAACAATCCAAGTTGGGTGTACGTGGCGGCAATGCGATCCTCCCGGATTTCATCGCTTCGGATTCCCATGGTCAGCCGGAAACAGGCTTCGGCTTTTTCCCATTCGCCTTTCTCCATGTAGATGCTCCCCAAAACCATCCACAAATCGAACAAACTGCCGTATTCCTTGTTGATGCGGGCGATATGTAACCCTTCCATGCACACTTCCATCGCGTCGTCCAGGACGCCGCTGCGGCGGAGCAATTCCGCCTTCAACCAGTACAGACTCAAACAGGTTTCCATCTGCGGGATTTTCGGCAGATCCTCCCAGACCTGTTCGACCACCTTCAGCCCTTCCACCACCCGTCCCATCCGTTCCAAATAAATGGCTTTGTTGCGGAGCAGCGTGTAGATGGTATACGGTCTTTCCCCATCGGGATGGAAGGTGTTGATGCCGTTTTCCGTGTATTCCAATGCTTTCTCCAGGTTGTTCTGATGATAGCTGCACAATCCGAGCATGAGATAGCAGGTGGACAACATGTTGGAACGGTCGCCGTGGGGATGGTGTTCGGAGAGACGGATGCCGTTGGTGAAGGCGCGTTCCGCCTGGCGCCATTTCTTTTTGCGGAAGAGGATTTTTCCACGGAGGAAATAGGCGGCAGGTGCGAGCAGGTGGCTGTCTTCGATTCCCAGGGATTCGAGCTGTTCCAGTGCCTCATCGTTTTGGCCGACGTCCGAAAGGGTTTCGACAATCAAAAGGCGCAGGCGGAGATCTTCCAGCTCGCGTTGTTCGCCGTTGATGATCTCCGGCAGCTTGTCCAAGGGGATATCCAGTTTCTTGAGCAGGTAGGTCACTTTGTCGGGGCGAACGTGGGGGACTCCCCGTTCAATATTGCTGATGGTGGCCGGGGAGATCTGATCGTCCGCCAAGTCTTCCAGGCGGAGCCCTCGTTCCTTCCGCACCTTGCGGATGATTTCCCCGACTTCTTTTAATTCTAACGGGTTCAAATAAATCACTCCTTTATCTGCGTCGTATCAAGTCCAATATACACCAGTTTACAAAGTTCGGGAATAACAGGAAAGAAAGGAATGGAAAAAATTTTTGAGACAATCATGCAAGTCTTTCCCCTCCGGAAACGGAAAGGTTATGGTTCGCCGGATTGTGAAGGGGTTTTCCACCGGCGAATATATTCGATGATCACCAAATCCAGCAAAAGGTTCATGGGAAACCGGGAACAGAGATCCAGGTTGCCGAAACAGCAGTCCGTCATGTGCCCCTTCAGGGCGATGTCCGCCATCTTCTCCAAGCGGTTGGGATGGGGGCCCGTGAGGCTGATCATCTTGACGCGATTCGCCTTCAGCGTGCGGGCAAAATGCAGAATGCTCCGCGTTTCGCCGCTGTAGGAGACCAGAAATGCCAGGTCGGTCCCGGACATCGACTGGGCGGTCACCTCCAGGTCGTCCCAATCGGTCCGGGCGTTGCACCATTTGCCGGCAAAGGTCAGTTTTTTGGCCGCTTCCAGACAGGGGAACAGGGAGTTGCCCACCCCGAAGAACTCAATTCTCGGACTTTCATGGATGAGTTCGGCCGCTTGCCGGATTTTTTCATAATCCAGGCGGCGGATGGTCTCTTCGAAGTCCCGGCGAAACCGGTCCACGTGTTGTTGCAGGGGAAAGGACGCCGGGGCTTCGCTTCCGCCGGGATCCCTCTGGAGTTCCTGCTGCAGGGCGTATTTCAGTTCCTGAAATCCCCGAAACCCGAGGGCCTGACATGTCCGGCTGATGGTGGCCGTCGAGACGAACAGGGTTTTGGCCAGATCCTCCGCCTTGCAGCGGATGACCCGCTCGGGATGATCAAACAGGTAGTCCAGCACCCGCTGTTCCAGGGGACTCAGGTTTTGCCGCTCCGGCATCCACCGTTTCAACAAATGCCTCATCCGCGTTCCCGCTCCCCGATGATGATCCTTGTATAGTATACCATGAAAAAATAAAAGGCCGGCGGACTTCCCGCCGGCAGCGGATCGGCGGCGGAGCTTTAGACGCCGGGATGTCGGCGCAGCTGATCCACCGCCGTTTTCATCCGTTTCAATCCCTCAAGCACTTTGGAGCGGGGGCAGCCGACATTCATGCGCAAAAAGGAAGAAGTGTTCGCTCCGTACACGCTTCCGGGCATGATCGCCACTTTTCCCCGGCGGATCAGGGCTTCCTGCAACGCCTCTTCCGTGAAGGGGGCGCGGGATGCGTCGATCCAGGCCAGATAAGTGGCTTCCGGCATGGAAAATTGAAATTCCGGCAAATGACGCCTTAAAAAGGAGGAGACGGTTTCCATGTTGCCATAAAGATACTCCACCAGGGAATCCACCCAATCCTCGGCGTGGTTGTATCCCTCGATCGTCGCCAGGATTCCCGGGATGCTGGCGCTGGACAAACCGTCCCGCTCCTTCATGGCCTTCAAAAAGCGGCGGCGGATGTCGGGATTCGGAAGAATCGCATAGGAGCCGCCCAGTCCGGGGGTGTTGAAGGTTTTCGAAGCCGAGGTGCAGAGGAAGACCCCTTCGAGGTGGCCTGCGGCCGCCTGTGTGACGGGGATGTGGCGAAAGGGGGCGTAGACGATGTCCATGTGGATCTCGTCGGATATGACGAACACCCGGTGTTTCCGGCAGAGCCGGATCATCTCTTCCAGCTCCCATCTCCGCCAGACCCTTCCCGTCGGGTTGTGGGGACTGCACCACAGCAGGATTTTGGCCTTCGGATGGGCGAGCTTTTTCTCCAAATCCGCAAAATCGATCCCGTACCGGCCCTTTTCATATTTGAGTTCATTGGGGACCCACCGCCGCCGGAGGGCCTTCACCATGGGACGAAAGGCATCGTAGGCGGGCGTCTGCACCACGATGTGGTCCCCTTCCTCGCTCAGCATCTCGATCAGCTTGGAACAGGCATAGATGACCGAAGGACTGTAAACGATCCAATCTTCGTCGATGTCTGCGGAAAACCGCCGGGCAAACCAGCGGCGGACGGCCCCTTTGAATTCCCGGTGGTTCCATCGGGTGTACCCGAAGATTCCGTGTTTCACCCGGCTTTCCAGAGCCTTGAGGATGGACGGCGGCGACGGAATATCCATGTCCGATATGGTGAAGGGAAGCAGATCGGGCACCCCGAACCGGTCTTCCACGTAATCCCATTGGGTGCAGTGGGTTCCTCGGCGGTCGATCACCCGGTCGAAATTATGCTTCATGGTCCGATGTCCTTTGCTGCTGCTCGATCAGTTTTTCCAGTCGGTTCTTCAGGAGGCCGACCTGCGGCCCCACCACCACCTGCAGGTTGGTCTCGTCCAGCTTTACGACGCCGATGGCCCCGTTGGCCTTCAGGGCTTCTTCGTCGATGGGTTTCATGTCCTTGACGACCAGCCGGAGGCGGGTGATGCAGTTGTCAAGGGAGAGGATGTTGTCGGCCCCTCCCAACGCCTCCAGCACCTTCCGGGCGTTGTAGTCGATCGTTTTTCCCGTTTCCGGAGAGTCCTCTTTTTCTCCGGACGGGCCCTTCTTCTCCCGGCCGGGCGTCTTCAGGTCGAACCGGACGATGGCGAAGCGGAAGATCGCGTAGTACACAACAAACCAGACCGCGCCGACGATCGGCACCAGGTACCACTTGGTTTTCCATCCCTGCAGCAGGCCGAAGACGATGAAATCGATGATGTTTCCGTCCGTGTTTCCGATGGTGACGCCCAACAGTCCCATCGTCATGAATCCCAGGCCCGTCAAGGCGGCGTGAATGAGGTACAGAACGGGGGCGACAAACAGGAAGAGAAATTCAATCGGTTCGGTGATGCCGGCCACCACCGACGCCACCACGCCGGAGATCAGAAGCCCGCGGATTTTTTTGCGGTTTTCCGGATGGGCCGTGTGATAAATCGCCAAGGCGACGGCGGGCAGTCCGAACAGGAAGGTGGGCATTTTTCCCTGGGACAGGAATTGGGTGGCCTGGACGCTGAAATGGGTCACTTCGGGACAGGAGAGCTCCTTGTAAAAGATGTTGAGGGCTCCGGACACCGTTTCGCCGCAGACGACGGCCGTGCCGCCCGCCTCCGTGAAGCGGATCAGGGCGACCAGAATGTGGTGCAGGCCGAAGGGAAGCAGCAGCCGTTCGCCGGCGCCGAACAGGAAGGGACCGGCGGCTCCCGCTTTCTGAATCAGAGACCCGATTCCGCCGATCGTCCAGGCAAACAGCGGCCAGATCAGCGGCATCGCAATCCCGACGACGGACATCACCAGGGCGGTGATGATCGGGACAAAGCGGGCGCCGCTGAAGAACGCGAAGGCGTCGGGCAATTGAACCGCATGGAATCTTCGATGGAGGAAGTGGACGATGATCCCGGCGATGATGCCGCCGAGCACCCCCATCTCGAAGGTCTGAATCCCCATGACCATCCCCTGGCCGGCCTGTCGCATGGCTTCCTCCGGCGCCAATCGGCCGGTTTCGGTCAGGTAGAAGTTGATGGACAGATGCATGACGATATAGCCGACAAAGCCGGAAAAGGCGGCGACGCCCTTCTCATGGCGGGCCAAGCCGAGGGGAATGGCCATCGCGAAAAGGACGGGCAGGTAAGAAAACGCAAAACCGCCGATGGTCGCGATGAATCTGAAGAAGACCTGCAAGACCGGATTTCCCAGCCAGGGGAAAGCTTCGATCGTGGCGGATCCCGAAAAGGCGCTTCCCACCCCCAGCATGAGACCCATAAAAGCCAGCAGGGCGACCGGCAGCATGAAGGTCTTGCCGAGCCCCTGGAAAAATTCCCATACACCGGACGACTTCGAACGCGTCGGTTTCATCTCCACTTCCCTCCCCGGGCGATTGCTTCAATTTCATCATCACCCCGCAGGCCCGGCGCGACAAGGGTTTACGGACATTTTGTAAGCGGATTCAATTTTTGTATGGCGGGTTTTGCGAATGGTGACGGCCCCGATTTTTGAAGTATTGATCCCGCGCCCCAAAGGGAGAAACGCGGGATGAGCCGGTCTGACGGAGGCGCAGGTTTTTTCCCCGAAGTGCGGAAACACTCCGTCAAGCGGGCGCATGGGGGGCGGCGGATGCCGGCTGCAAAGGGCGAAACGTCCGTTGAAGGGTTCCAATGATCTGTTCGAGATGCGACGACAGGGGCTGGCCAGGCGGCCATTGGGTTTGAACGTGCCCGGACGGCGAATCTTTCGACGCGCCCCTGGTAGGCCAAAAGTTCTATGCGAAACCGCTAAGGGTGATGCGCTGACGAGGCCGTAGGAATTAAAATATTGTTGGGGAGCATTAATCTGTTATTGCGGACACCACAGGGGTCAGGAAGGGTCGGATCAACCTGTGGCCAAACAGCGCAACTGCCTCAAAGCAGCTTCACCAGAGGACTTCTGCGGAGATGGTCGGTTGCCCACTTTCGCATAAAGGCCGTGAACCGTGTTGTGGCTGACGGGTCGATGGAGCCGGGAAATTGCATCTGGTTAACCGGCTTGCATAGGGAGTGGAAAACAGGATGCGGCGGACACGTCGTAAATTCAGATGTTGATATTGACCATCTTGTGCACCATTTTTGTGGAGTATGTGTGGGACACAAATGTTGGCCTGTTCGTATTTCTCATTGAGGTCTTCTTTCTGGTACTGATTTTTATCCTCGATACAATGACCATTGCAATATATAAGGAATGGCACGCCAAGGAAGCGCCGTTCGGATTAATGGGGGTTTCTGAGAGCAGTTGTCGGCCTCGTGGTGATTTTTGGGGTCATCTATATCATTGTTCAGCATCTTCCCTTGCCAAGCAGAAAGCGATAATCTCCCTAGAAGGAAAAACGGAACACGACAAAAACAAGTGAAAGGATGGAACAAAAGGATAAGTCCTTTTCTTGAGAGAAAGGTGATTGATGATGCAATTTGAATACGGAACATTAATATTTCAACTGGTCATGTTAATTATGCCCGTGTTCTTTTTGATGTTGATTATCGCTTTCGGGTACTATTAAAGTGCTTCGAAGGATTGACAGGCTGGTGAAGAGACTGAACAAATATTTTTGACTGGTGGAAGAAGATTGCGGAATACCTAATCAATTCAGATGAATAGGCAAAAACAGGTGTCACCCGCAGGAGGACCGAGAAAAGCAAAAGACCGGGAATTTCTCCCGGTCTGAGGCTGTTGACAAAGAAGGGTCAACAGCCTTTTTTGTTGAATTCGGAATAAAACAATTCCGAAGGAAGGTTTTTATATGTTCAGGACGAACCCATCCAGGGAATTTCAACCCGAAACAGTCAACATAGAAGACCTTGTTCCCCAAGATCACTTGCTTAGAAAAATCAATGAAACCATCGACTTTTCGTTTATCGCGGAAAAATGCCGCCCCTTGTATTGTCAAGATAATGGGCGTCCTTGCATCGATCCGGTCATGCTGTTCAAAATGCTTTTGATCGGTTATTTGTACGGAATTCGTTCGGA
>NZ_FOOK01000049.1 GCF_900113175.1 Planifilum fulgidum
CAACAAACCAACGGTAGGCGATGTTGACCCGGATTTCCTCAATGAGGCGTCTTTCCGAACGAATTCCGTACAAATAACCGATCAAAAGCATTTTGAACAGCATGACCGGATCGATGCAAGGACGCCCATTATCTTGACAATACAAGGGGCGGCATTTTTCCGCGATAAACGAAAAGTCGATGGTTTCATTGATTTTTCTAAGCAAGTGATCTTGGGGAACAAGGTCTTCTATGTTGACTGTTTCGGGTTGAAATTCCCTGGATGGGTTCGTCCTGAACATATAAAAACCTTCCTTCGGAATTGTTTTATTCCGAATTCAACAAAAAAGGCTGTTGACCCTTCTTTGTCAACAGCCTCAGGAGGCCGGATGAAGATCCGGCCTCCCGTTTTTTCCGCCCCTTTTTTATCCCTGAGGCATCATAAAGAAGGAATAGGAGACGATCCCCAGGAAGGAGACGATCATGTAACCCCAAAACAGGTACATATAAGTACGTTCCGTGAAGCCCATGTAGCCGAGAATGACGAAGAGCGCCGTCTGCACAAAGAACAGGATGGCAGGGGTGTAAAGCTGTCCCGCGAGAAACATCAGAGCGATGACAAAGGTCCAAAAACCGAGGACGCGAAACATGCGGTCCATGGGTTCCACTCCTTCCGATATCGAGCCCCTGGCGGGCTTTTTCTCGAGATTCTCTCCGGAGGCCGGCGGGAAGGCGATCGGCGGCTCCGTTTCCGCGACTCCCTTGCCGTCAGGGTATAGGCTGGTCCGATCGGCGGTTTTTCATGCCTTCGGCAGGATGAAGGCCGAAAGCATCCCGATCCGGTTGCGGCGCCCGTTGGGGGCTTCTCCTTTTCCGTCCCGGATTACAGACTTATTATATACTTGGGACAAACGGGGATCAAGCGACGGCTTTTTGACAGTTTTGCCGCGGAAGGGCACGCCGCGGGGGAATCCCTTTTTTCCGGGCTTCGGCCAAAGGTCGCTTCATTCATTCGGGAGGTGGGGAGAAATCATGGAAACCCTTCGACTGGAAAGATATCGCGGTGTCGGGCTCATTCGCTTTCACCGTCCGGAGGTGAGAAACGCGGTCAATCTCCGGATGATGGATGAATTGGAGACGGTGCTGCGCGAGTGGCGGCAGGATGATGCGGTCAGAACCGTCCTGTTGGCGGGGGATCGCCATGCCTTTGTTTCCGGGGGGGATTTGAGCGAACTGCATCGGTTGACCCGGGAGGAGGAGATTTACCCGGTGATGGCCCGGATGGGACGTTTGCTTCTGGAGCTTCAGGATTTGGGGAAACCGACCATCGCGGCCGTTGAGGGAGCCGCCGTGGGAGGCGGGTGTGAAATCGCCGTCAGCTGCGATTTTCGACTCGCCTCCGACCGGGCCCGCTTCGGTTTTGTTCAGGTCCGGCTGGGCATCACGTCGGGATGGGGCGGGGGAACCCGGTTGCTTTCGCTTTTGAAACGGAGTGACGCCCTCTACCTGCTTTTGACCGGCGAGGTGATCGACAGCGAAACCGCGCTTCGCATCGGCCTGGTTGACCGGGTTTTTCCGGGCGGAGAGGGGTTCGAAGGGGCGGCCTTGGATTTTGCCGAACGGATTGCGTCGGCTCCCCTCGGTGTCATTCGGGAATATATCGCCATCGCCAACCGGGTTCGCCAGGAAGGATGGTCGCGGAACGAAATGGTCGAATTGGAGAGCCGCGCTTGTTCCCGGCTGTGGGAGACGCCGGAGCATCGCTCCGCTGTGGAAGCATTTCTTGAAAAAAAGCGGCGGATCGATTAAATCCCCTTGGGAAAAAACCCGCCGCGGGGAACACCGGAAGAAACGGCGAAACACCGACCGTCCGCCGGACGCGTCGGTTTCTTTTGTCCTTTTTGCCCCTTCTCCGGAGTATATATACAACCCGAATCGGCAATAAATTTAATAGTTACATATACTACGTTTTATATCAAATGCATAAAATATAGAGCAAAAACCCAGGTTGGGAGCAATGGTTCGAATGCGGGAGGTTAAGTATAATGGCTGTTAAGAGGCAGGACGCATGGACACCCGATGACGACTTGGTTTTGGCAGAGGTGACGCTGCGTCACATCCGGGAAGGAAGCACCCAGCTGGCAGCCTTTGAAGAGGTGGCTGAAAAATTGGGGAGAACCCCCGCCGCCTGCGGTTTCCGCTGGAACAGCTGCGTCCGCAAGAAATACGAGGCCGCCATTCAGATCGCCAAAGCGCAGCGCCAGAAACGGAATCAGAGCGGGCGGTTGCGCCTTTCCGGACAGGTTCAGGGGGATCAAGAGACGCTGTCTTCCCTGGAGGCGATCATCCGCTATTTGAGGCGTCATAAAAACGAAGTGGCGGAACTGCGCAAGAGACAAAAGGAATTGGAAAAGGAACTGAAGCAGAAAGAAGAGAAAATCGAACAGCTCGTCAAAGAAAATGAAGAAATGAAAAACCGCCTCAACCATGTGGAGACGGATTATCAGGCCGTAAACGACGATTACAAAACCCTGATTCAGATCATGGATCGGGCCCGGAAGTTGGCCCTGCTGGAAAACGAGCGGGAGGAAGATAAACCGAAAATCCGCATGGAGGAAAACGAGAATCTGGAACGGGTCGACAAATGAGCCCGCCGGAGCGGGCCGAAGAAGGTTTGACCGAGACAAAGACACCCCTTCAGTTAGCCGCAGGAATTCCTGTGAAAGGCTAAAGGGGTGGTTTTTATTTTTTAAATGGGGGACGCTCCAAAAGCCCGGCTTCCCTTCGCCTTCGGAGGCGCCCCCGGCGACGGGGGAATTCCCTTCGGGAACTTTCCCGTCATTCCTGGAGACCCACCCCCGGCGGAGTCCACACATACGGATTTTCCCCGCGGTCGCGGACCGGATCGTATTTGACCGGCCGAAATCCCATCTTGATCCAGAAGGGATCGGAACGGCGACGGGCGTTGGTCTTCACCGGAAGTCCGAAGCTCTGGGCGTGGCGAACCAGGGCGCTCCCGTACCCCTTCCCCCGGTATTGGGGCAACACTTCCAGTTTCCACAGCTCGTAATAGTCCTGGGGGGGATCGAAATAGCGGTCGTATTTGGCGTCGATCCGGTACAGGCTGATCCGGGCCACCAGGTTTCCGTCCTCGTAAATCCCGTAAAAGGGGGAGTTGCTGTCATTCTCGATGATGTTGGCTTTCAAGTCTTCTAGCATGGACAATTCTTGGAGCCCATATTCATGGAATTTTTGAAACTCTTCCAGCGTTTTATAATTAATCTTCAGTCGTTCAACCTTTGGTTTGTCCATGAATTTTTTGACCCCTTTCCTGATTGGATGGGTTTGATATCATTATACCTGATTGGAGGTGTTTGCTCCACGAGGTTCGCTTCCCTTTATTGGAATCCGGACTTACGGCAGGACATCCGGAAGATTTGTCGAATGAGGAGTATCGTGTGCCGTTTTGGAAGCGTTTGCTGTTGTCCTATTCGGAAAGCTTTCGGTATATTGAAAGTGACCATTATTGTACCATTGAGGTGGAGCATGGCACTCAGGAAAATATTGATCGCAAATCGCGGCGAAATTGCCAGACGGATTCTTCGCACCTGCCGTAAGCGCGGCCTGGCGGTGGTGGCCGTCCATTCCGAAGCGGATCGGGATCTGCCCTTCGTCCGGGAAGCGGATGAAGCGGTGGAAATCGGACCGCCTCCGGTTGCGCAGAGCTATCTGAACATGGACGCCATCCTGGAGGCGGCCGAGAGAACCGGCGCCGATGCCGTTCACCCCGGATATGGGCTTTTGTCGGAGAATGCCGCCTTTGCCCGCAAGGTGGAGGAGGCGGGCTTGGTCTTCATCGGTCCCCGCCCCGAAGTGATTGAAGCGATGGGGGACAAGGTGAACGCCCGCAGAACGATGGAGCGGGCCGGCGTGCCGGTGGTTCCCGGAACGCTGGAGGGCGTGTCTTCCGCGGAGGAGGCGGCAAGGCTGGCGGAGTCGGTCGGCTATCCGCTGATGCTGAAGGCGAGTTGTGGCGGGGGCGGAATCGGCATGCAGGTCTGCCGCTCCCGGGAAGAGCTGATCCGCGTCTTCCCATCGGCCCAGGGAAGGGCGAAGGCCTATTTCGGCGACGGGACTCTTTTTTTGGAAAAGTACATCGAACGGCCCCGCCATGTGGAGGTTCAAGTGGCCGCCGACGGGAACGGAACGGTGATTCACCTTTTTGAGCGGGAATGCTCGATTCAGCGCCGCAATCAGAAAATCGTGGAGGAAAGCCTTTCTCCCTCCATCCGCCCCGAAACCCGGGCGCGTTTGGTCGAAGCGGCGATTCGGGCCGCCCGGTTCGTGGGATACACGGGAGTGGGCACGGTGGAGTTTCTGGTGGATGCCGAGGAGCGGATATACTTTTTGGAGATGAACACCCGTCTGCAGGTGGAGCACCCGGTGACGGAGATGATCACCGGGCTGGATCTCGTGGCCATGCAGCTGGACATTGCGGAGGGGAAAAAGCTGTCCCTGTCGCAGGAGGAGATCCGGGCCGAAGGGCATGCCATCGAGTTTCGGATCTGCGCGGAGGATCCCGGGACTTTTCTGCCGTCTCCCGGTTCGGTGGAGCTCTTTCAGCCGCCCGAGGGGCCGGGAATTCGCGTCGACGCCGGGATCGAGTCGGGCAACGCGGTGACGCCCTTCTATGATCCCCTCGTCGCGAAGTTGATTGTAAGCGGTTCAAATCGGGAGGAAGCCCTCGCCCGCAGCCGCGAGGCGCTGGCTGCGTTTCGCATCGAGGGCATCCGGACCAATCTTCCCCTCCATCGCAGAATCGTGGAGGATCCGCGTTTTGTCCGGGGAAAATACGACACCCGTTTTCTGGAAACCCTCTGAATTCGAGGATGAAAATTGAACGGAAAGGATGAGGTTGCCTGTGAAAAAGATCGAAGCAAACATGGCCGGTACCGTGCTTCAGGTGTTGGTGCAGCCCGGAGATCGGGTGGAGGCGGGGCAGGACGTGGCGGTATTGGAGTCGATGAAGATGGAAGTGCCGATTCAGGCGGAATCCTCCGGGACCGTGTCGGCGGTGAAGGTGGAGACGGGCTCTTTCGTGAATGAGGGGGACGTGCTGATCGAATTGGAGGACTGACGGATCATGACCGAGGGGTGGAGGAGGGTGTCCATGCCGGAGGTCCGAATCGTCGAGGTGGGACTCCGCGACGGATTGCAGAACGAATCGGCCATTTTGCCGACGGAAGTGAAAAGGAAGATCGCCGAGGGGTTGATCGCCGCCGGGGTGAGGGACATCGAAGCGACTTCCTTCGTCCATCCCCGCTGGATTCCCCAGCTGGCCGACGCGGAGGAGCTGGCCGGGTCCCTGCCCCGGGCGGAGGGCGTCCGTTATCGGGCCCTGGTTCCCAACCGGAAGGGGCTGGAGCGGGCCCTTGACACCCCGATCGACGAGTATGCGGTGTTTCTGTCGGCCAGCGAAACCCACAACCGGAAAAATATCAACAAGAGCATCGACGAGACATTCCCGGTTCTGGAAGAAGTGGTCCAGCTCGCCCGGGAACGGGGGAAGCGGGTCCGCGGTTAC
Source organism: Planifilum fulgidum (assembly GCF_900113175.1). Taxonomy (NCBI): domain Bacteria; kingdom Bacillati; phylum Bacillota; class Bacilli; order Caryophanales; family Thermoactinomycetaceae; genus Planifilum; species Planifilum fulgidum. The sequence continues at coordinate 5,563 of NZ_FOOK01000049.1, forward strand.
GTGTCGACGGTGTTCGGTTGCCCCTATGAAGGCGAAGTTTCCGTGGCCCAGGTGGCCAAGGTGTGTGACCGCCTGTTTGAAATGGGGGTCTACGAGGTTTCCCTCGGCGACACGATCGGCGTGGCCCATCCGCGGCAAGTGAAGGAAGTGCTTCAGGATCTTTTGAGGCTGTTTCCCGCCGACCGGTTGGCCGGACATTTCCACGACACCCGGGGAACCGCCCTGGTGAACGCCTATGTCGCCCTGGAGATGGGCATTACCACGCTGGACAGTTCCTTCGGGGGATTGGGGGGGTGTCCCTATGCTCCGGGAGCCTCCGGAAATGTGGCCACCGAGGATCTGGTGTACATGCTGGAAGGCATGGGCGTGTCGACGGGGATCGATCTGGAGGCCCTGTGCCGGGTAAGTGCTTCGGTTCAAGAGCGGATCGGCCGGAGGCTTCCGTCCAAGGTGTTGCAGAGCACCCTGGCATCACGACCGCGGAAAAGGGGAGAAAAAGAATGAGCGTGGTTGAATGGGAGCGGAAGGAAGGCATTTCCGTCATCACCCTGAATCGCCCCGAGGTGTACAATGCGCTCAATCTCGAGACGTTGAGGGAATTGATGAAAATCGTGGAGGAACTGGCTCACTCCAAAGCCACACGGGCGGTGATCATCACGGGCGCGGGGGAGAAGGCCTTCTGTTCCGGGGCGGACCTGAAGGAGCGGCGAACCTTTACGGAGGATCAGGTCCGGCGTTTCATCCACCTGATTCGCGAAACCTTCACGGCGATCGAGCGCCTGCCCCGGCCGGTCATCGCCGCCGTGAACGGCGTTGCCCTGGGCGGCGGGATGGAGCTGGCTTTGGCATGCGACCTGAGGCTGGCGGATGAACGGGCGATTTTCGGATTGACGGAAACATCCCTGGGAATCATACCGGGAGCCGGGGGAACGCAGCGCCTGCCCCGGATCGTCGGAAAATCCAAGGCGAAGGAACTGATTTTCACCGCCCGCCGGATCAATGCCGCCGAGGCGGAGCGAATCGGTCTGGTCAACCACGTGGTGCCCAAGGGAGAGGTGCTGGATGCCGCCCTGAAGATGGCGGCGATGATCAATGAAAACGCCCCCCTGGCCCTGGCCCAGGCCAAATTTGCCATCGATTACGGGATGGAGACGGATCTGGCCACCGGTTTGATGATCGAGACCAAAGCCTATGAGGCGCTGATTCCCACCAAGGATCGCCTGGAGGGGCTGGAGGCCTTCAAAGAAAAAAGGAAACCGATCTACCGGGGGGAATAACGGGAAGAGGAGGGGGACCATGGAAGAATCCACAATCAGAAAATGGGAGGAGCAGACCGCAAGGATCAAGCGGGGCGGCGCTCCGAAATACCATGAAAAGCTGGAGAAACAGAACAAGCTGTTCGTCCGGCGCCGGTTGGAGCTTCTCTTTGATGGGGATGTGGAGCTGGAGGACGGACTGTTCGCCAATGCCCTGGCCGACGGTCTGCCGGCGGACGGGGTGGTGACGGGGATCGGGCGCATCAACGGCCGTCCGGTCTGCGTCATGGCCAACGATTCGACGGTGAAGGCGGGATCCTGGGGTGCCCGCACCGTCGAAAAGATCATCCGCATCCAGGAGACCGCGGAGCGCCTGCGCATTCCGATGGTCTACATGGTGGATTCCGCCGGAGCCCGCATCACCGATCAGGTGGAGATGTTTCCGGGCCGCCGCGGAGCGGGACGCATTTTTTACAACCAGGTGAAGCTTTCCGGGGTGGTTCCCCAGGTGTGCGTGCTGTTCGGTCCGTCCGCCGCCGGCGGCGCCTACATTCCCGCCTTCTGCGACGTGGTGATCATGGTGGACAAAAACGCCAGCATGTATCTCGGATCGCCCCGGATGGCGGAGATGGTGATCGGTGAAAGAGTGAGCCTGGAGGAAATGGGCGGGGCGCGCATGCACTGCAGCGTCAGCGGGTGCGGCGATTTCCTGGCGAAGGACGAGGAGGAAGCGATTCTTCTCGCCCGCCAATATCTCTCCTATTTTCCGGCGAACTATGCGGAGAAGCCCCCGGTGGAGCCGGGGAAAGACCCTTCGCCTTCGGCGCGGCGCGTCTCGGAGATCGTGCCGGACAATCAAAACGTTCCCTTCGACATGATGCAGGTGATCGAGGCGATCGTGGATGAGGGCTCTTTCCTTGAGGTCAAGAAGCTCTTCGCCCGGGAACTGATCACGGGACTTGCCCGTCTGAACGGCCGTCCCGTCGGCATCATCGCCAACCAGTCGAAGGTGAAGGGCGGCGTGCTGTTCGTCGACTCCGCCGACAAGGCGGCCCGCTTTATCACCCTGTGCGATGCTTTCCAAATCCCCCTTCTTTTCCTGGCCGATGTTCCGGGCTTCATGATCGGCACCCAGGTGGAGCGCGCCGGGATCATCCGACACGGGGCGAAGATGATCGCCGCGGTGTCGGAGGCCACCGTTCCCAAAATTTCAGTGATCGTCCGCAAAGCATACGGCGCGGGCCTGTATGCCATGGCCGGCCCGGCCTTCGACCCGGACTGCTGCCTCGCCCTCCCCACCGCCCAGATCGCCGTGATGGGGCCGGAGGCGGCGGTGAATGCGGTGTACCGAAACAAAATCGAGGAACTTTCCGAGCCGGAGCGCACCAAATTTGTGATGGAGAAGCGGGAGGAGTATAAAAAGGATATCGACATCTACCGGTTGGCCCACGAGTTGATCGTCGACGACATCGTTCATCCGGATCGGTTGCGCGAGGAGTTGATTCGGCGGTTGGAAGCCTATTCGAGCAAACAGAAAGTTTTCAGCGAGCGGAAGCACCCGGTATATCCGGTCTGATGGACTTTGGGAGAACATCGGGTCACAGGTTGTCATCGGAGCCGCGGACGGCTCCCTTTTCTTGTTGAACGGATCGGAAAAAACGGAGGGATCCAGGTTGCGCATTGCCGTGTGGGGGGGCGGTTCCCTCGGATTGCTGTGGACCGCGAGACTTGCTTCCTTGTTTCCGGAGACGGTGCTTTTGGTTCGGACCCAGGAGCAGCGGGATTGGATCCGGAGAAGGGGGATTCTCCTCACCCATCCCTCGGGGGAAAAAGAAAGAATTTCCGCCAAGGTCCGGTGGGTCGGGGAAGTCGATGAACCCTTTGACTGCCTGTTCATCATGGTGAAACAGCGGGATCTGCGGGATGTGGCCAAGCGATTGGCCGCCTTTTCCCGCCTTCCTGCCTGGGTGGTCCTGTGGCAAAACGGATTGGGGCAGGATGAACCGTTTGCTTCCGTTCTTCCCCGGGAAGCGCTTTGCGGGGCGGTGACCACGGAAGGCGCCCTTCGGGAGGGACCCGGGGAGGTGCGGCACACGGGGGAGGGCATGACGTGGATCGGCCCCTTTTCGGCGGAGCCCGTCCGCCCCGGGATCGGGGCCGAAATCGTGGAAAAATTGAAGAATGCCGGGGTTCGGATCGAATGGGAAAACCAGATCCTTCGAAGAATATGGGAAAAGGTGGCGGTCAACTGTGCGATCAACCCGCTGACGGCTTTGCTCCGGATTCCCAACGGCGGGTTGCTTCACAGCGACGACGCCCGTTTTTTGATAAAATCCGTCGTGGAAGAGACAGTGTCGGTGGCCCGCGCCGAAGGGATGGAGCTGGAGGCGGAAACCCTGCTCAGGAGGACGATGGAAATCTGCCGAAAAACCGCTGCCAACCGGTCGTCCATGCTGCAGGACGTGGAAAGGGGGCGGCCGACGGAAATCGACTGGATCAACGGCGAAGTGGTCCGCCGGGGGAAGCGGGCGGGGATCGCAACCCCGGTGAACCAGGTCCTGCTCCGGCTGATTCACCTGTTGGAGATGCGGCGGGATCCGGACGGAGGTCCGTCCGATGGAAGCGCGACGGCATGAGCGTCCGCCGAAAATTCCCCCGCCAGCAGGGACAGGGCGCGGAGGTGATAACAGATGCCGAGAAGAAGGGGGCCCGCCCAGCCCTTCGTCATCGCCATTATTGTGATCGCCCTGGATGTTGCCCTGATGGCCCCGCTGCTCAGGACCCTCTCGGAGGATTTCGGCATCACCCACCGGTGGTCCGCCTGGGTGATCGCCCTGTATTTGGCCGTGTTTTCCTTTGCTCTGCCCTTTGCGGAAAGCCGGATGCGGGGCATCGATGGACGGCGCCTTTTTTCGGTTTCGCTGCTGCTTCTGGCGATCGGGTCGGCGGTGGGGGCGCTCGCTCCCGCGTGGCTTGTGCTCCTTGGCGGGCGGACTTTGCAGGCGCTGGGAGCCAGCGGCGTGGTTCCGGCATTGTCCCAGGGCCTTCGTCATTCCAGACGGCCGGTGCTGGTCCGGGTGATCGGCGGCCTGCTGTCCGTCCTGCTGATCATCGCCCCCCTTCTGTCCGCCTTTCTCAACGGGCGGTGGGGGTGGCGCTGGGTATTTGTCGCCTTTCTTCCGGTGATTCTCCTCCTTCATCTCATCGCCCGGCGGCTGCCCGCTTCTTCTTTCTCCCGGCATAAGCGGTTGGAGTCGGGAAGCGCCTTCTTCTTTCTGGGATCCCTTCTTTTCGCCATGATCGCCGTCACGCGCATGGAGCCGCTCTCCGGCCTAAAGGTGATGCTCCACCCCGAGGTTCTCCCCTATTGGATTTTGTCCGTCGGATTGATCGTGCCTCTGATCATGGTGGAAAAGCGGGTGGAGCATCCCCTGTTCATCCCCAAAGCGGCCAACCGGAGCTTCGTCCTTGTGCAATTGACGGCGGCCATTTCGGGCATGTGCCTGATGGTGTTCGTGATCATTCCGGGATGGATCACCCCCCTTTTCCCGGATGCCTTGGGGATTGGGGGGATCGGATTGGCGGTTGTGGCGGCGGCGGTCGGAGGGGTTCTTCCCCTTGCCAGGAGGATCGCGGATCGATGGGGATCCCGGGTGGCGCTCTCCGCGGGCTTGTTCGCCCTGTCCCTCGCATCCTTTGTTCTGGGCGTATCCAGGGATTTTACGGTTTTGGCTTTCGCCCTGCTTCTGCTGGGAGGGGGGATCGGGCTGACCGTGTCGGCCCCCCTGCACGATCTTCTGTTCGGTCGGTTGCCCCTTCGGCGCGTGAGGACGGGATTGGTGGTGTTGGGCATGTTCCGGGCGGCGGGAGGAGCCCTCGGCCTTCTGCTGATCACCCGCTTGATCGACGAGCGCAACTTTCAGGCCGGAGAAGCACTGATGATGGTGACGGCGGTCGCCCTGGCGGGCGCCTTTCTTGCCCTTCGCCTGCCGGGGGGCCCGGCCGGCCGCGGGCGGCGGTGATTCCCCCCCGTCGGGGTTCGTGCTATACTGGGGAAGGGTAGGCCTTAGGACATAAAGAAGGGGTTTTTTCATGAGGATCGAGCGTATCCGCTTGGATTCGTCAGGAGAACTTTCCGACGAATACCTTTTTTCCTTTTCGAAAGTGCAGCATCTGTACGGGTTGGACCCCGGAAAGGGGGAGAGCTTTCGGAAGCGATACGATGAATTGTCCCGCAGAGAAACCTCCTTTTCCCGTTCCCGGCTGGTCGAGGTGCTTCGCCAGTTTCATTCCGGGGAGCTTCATCACCCGGCCGTGGAGCAAAACATCCGGCGGCTGGAGAAGCCCGGGAGCGTCGTGGTGATCGGGGGACAGCAGGCGGGGTTGCTCGCGGGTCCGTTATATACACTGTATAAGGCGATATCGGTGATCCAACTGGCCAGAAGAGAAGAAGAGCGCCTGGGAGTGCCGGTCATCCCCGTCTTTTGGATCGCCGGGGAGGACCATGACCTGGATGAGGTGAATCATATTTATGTGCCCGGCCCGGATGGGCGATTGATAAAGCACAGATTGCCCCTTTCCGAGGGGGGGAAGCGGATATCCGCCGGTCACGTTCTCCTGGATCCGCAATCCCTCGGCGAATGGCTCCGGGAATTGGGCAGGATGCTTCCCGACACGGAATTCAAGGAGGGAATGCTGAAGGAGCTGGCCCAATGGGCGGAGGAGCCCGTATCTCTCACCCGCTATTTTGCCAGGCTCCTTCACCGCCTGTTCGGACGATTCGGGCTGGTTCAAATCGATTCGTCTTTTCCGCCTCTCCGCAGGATCGAAGGGGCTTTCTTCGAGCGCTTGATCGCGGATAACGCCGCCCTGGACGAGGCGGTCGGGGATCAGATCAAGCAGGTGGAGAAAATGGGTTATTCCTCCCCGTTGGTTCTCCATCCCGACTGCGCCCATCTCTTCATCTACGTCGATGGGGAACGGCAACTGCTGTTGAGGGACGGGGACGGATTTATAACCCGTGACGGCCGGAGGCGGTGGAGCGGGCGGGAGTTGCTGCGGGTGGCGCGGGAGGAGCCGGAACGCTTCAGCAACAATGTGGTCACCCGGCCGTTGATGCAGGAATTCCTGTTTCCCACCCTTTCCGCGGTGGTGGGACCGGGGGAAATCGCCTACTGGGGGTGTCTCCGGAAAGCCTTTTCCGAGATGGGCATGACAATGCCCGTGTTGATGCCCCGGATCGGCGTTACCCTGATCGACCGGGCCACGGAGCGGTACATGGGTCTCCTCGATCTGTCCGTGGAAGAGATCTTTTCCGGCCTGGACCGAAGGAAGCGGCAGTGGCTTAAGGAGCATGCACCCTTGGACGTCCAGGAACTGTTTGCCGATGCAGCAAAGCAGGTCGAGGGGCTTTACGACACCTTGGTCCAGCAGCTGTCGCCGCTGGGTCCGGAGATGAGGCGGATCGGTGAGAAAAACCGCCTCCGGGTGATGGAACAGCTGGATTATCTCAAAAATCAGGCGGAGCGGATGATCCGGCTGCGCCACGAAACCGCCCTGCGCCGCTTCGATCACATTTCCCTCCGCTGTCGGCCCGGGGGAAAATTGCAGGAAAGGGTGCACAACATAACTCCCTACTGGAACGAGTACGGAACGGAATGGATTGAACGGCTGGCGGAGGCGCCGCTTACCTTTTTTGAGCATCAGGTCGTATTTTTGTAGGGGGTTTTCCTATTTTGTTGAAATCAGGTATAATGACAACGTCCTGATGTCGATTGGTTTGCATCCTTCGGATGGAAGACCCGGACCCCGCCTGCTGCGAGCCATCGGGGTATTCGAATAAGAGCATTACGATTTCGCAATGCGAGGGGGATATGGATGAGTGCCGAAAAAAGCGTGGTACGAAATTTGAATCTGGCTCCCCAGGGTCGGCTGAAGATGGATTGGGCCTGGAACCACATGCCGGTGTTGAGGCGCATACGTGAACAGATGATTCAGGAGAAACCGCTGAAAGGCAAACGGGTGGCGATCTCCCTTCACCTGGAGGCGAAAACCGCCTGCCTGGCGGAACTCCTCCGGGATGCGGGGGCGGAGGTGGCGATCACCGGCAGCAATCCGCTTTCCACTCAGGATGATGTGGCGGCGGCTCTGGTGGAATCGGGAATCACCGTTTTCGCCAAATACAATCCGACACCGGAGGAGTACAAGGAGCACCTGATTCTCACCCTGGAGACCCGTCCGGAACTGATTATCGATGATGGCGGCGATCTGGTCAGCATCCTGCACGGGGAGCGCCCGGATCTTCTGGATCAGGTGCTCGGCGGCTGCGAGGAGACGACCACCGGAATTCTGCGCCTCCGGGCCCTGGAAAAGTCCGGTGAACTGCAGTTTCCGATGGTGGCCGTCAACGACGCCTACTCCAAATTCCTTTTCGACAACCGGTACGGAACGGGCCAGTCGGTGTGGGACGGCATCAACCGGACGACCAACCTGGTCGTCGCCGGAAAGACGGTGGTGGTCCTCGGGTACGGATGGTGCGGCCGCGGTGTCGCGATGCGCGCCAAAGGGCTGGGCGCCCGGGTTATTGTCACCGAGGTGGACGCCATCAAGGCCACCGAAGCCCACATGGACGGATTTTCCGTCATGCCGATGGAGGAGGCCGCCCCTCTGGGAGACATTTTCATCACGGTCACAGGAAACCGCTCCGTCATCAACGGGAAGCACTTCCCGCTGATGAAGAGCGGGGCCATTTTGGCCAATGCCGGCCATTTCGACGTGGAAATCGACAAGGCGGCCCTGGAGGAGGCGGCGGTTTCCAAGCGGGTGGTGCGGAAATACATCACCGAATACGAAATGGAGGACGGCAGGAAGCTGTATTTGCTTTGCGACGGCCGTTTGGTCAACCTGGTGGCCGGAGACGGACATCCCGCCGAAATCATGGACATGACTTTCGCCCTGCAGGCCCTCTGTCTGTTGTACGTCAACGACAACCACGAGAAAATCGGCCGCCGGGTCATCGACGTGCCGTACCACCTGGACGAGCAAGTGGCCAGCTACAAGTTGGAATCCCTCGGCATCCGGATCGACGACCTGACGGAGGAGCAGGAGGAGTATCTGGCCAGCTGGAAGATCTGAAGCGCGGGGTCGTCCCTTTCTCCCCGAGCCGGAATTTCTTTTCAAAGCGGGACTGCCGACATTTGTCGGCAGTCGAGATTGATGACAAACCCCCTGGCTCTTTTCGCAAGAAAAGCGCCAGGGGTTGCATGTTTATGGGAAATAAACAGATAAAGGAAATCAGATTTGGTAAATTAGGCGGATCACAAAGCCTTTTCCTCTCTTCGAGAGGAGCAAGGCCATTTTTTTGATGTTTTGAGCCACGGCAATAAGGAGGCATTGCTCTCTGACTTTGGCAAGCCCCCTGTAGCGTGCATAACGAAGCCCATGAAGTTCTTTGGCGTCAGCGAAGCTGCGCTCAATGGTCTGACTCCGTCGTTTATACAGTTGTTTGCCCCTTTCACTTAAACGGT
>NZ_FOOK01000050.1 GCF_900113175.1 Planifilum fulgidum
AGATGAGATTTCCCACTCGCAGGCTTGCCTGCGAGGTAAGACCCCTCGGAGAAGACGAGGTGGATCGGTCCGAGGTGTAAGCGCAGCAATGCGTTCAGCTGACGGATCCGAATCGGTCGAGGGCTTCTCCTTGCACCTCCACGCACTTGATCCCGTAGCCAATTTTGAGGGTGCGAAACATCCTCAGCCACATGCCGTCTGGTGGCAATAGCGGAGGGGACCCACCCGTTCCCATTCCGAACACGGAAGTTAAGCCCTCCAGCGCCGATGGTACTGGGGGCGGGAGCCCCCGGGAGAGTAGGTCGCTGCCAGGCGGCCACCCCAAAAATTTCATCTTGATATTCGCCGTGCATTGATGTATACTATATCTTGCCGTGAGGCGAATGATCCTCCGTAGCTCAATGGTAGAGCGCCCGGCTGTTAACCGGTAGGTTGCAGGTTCGAGTCCTGCCGGAGGAGCCATGCTCCCATAGCTCAGCAGGTAGAGCGCTTCCATGGTAAGGAAGAGGTCACCAGTTCGAGTCTGGTTGGGAGCTCCAGCGTGGCCCGTTGGTGAAGTGGTTAACACACCAGCCTTTCACGCTGGCATGCAGGGGTTCGAATCCCCTACGGGTCACCAGACACGAGTTGGGGGTTGGGGATGCTTGCCTCGCCCCCACTTTCATTCGGACGGTTAGCTCAGCTGGGAGAGCACCTGCCTTACAAGCAGGGGGTCGGCGGTTCGAGCCCGTCACCGTCCACCAATGGCTGGGGGTTGTCATGGAGGGGTACCAAAGTGGTCAAATGGGGCGGACTGTAAATCCGCTGGCGTATGCCTTCGTAGGTTCGAATCCTACCCCCTCCACCAACAATGGGGAGTAGCCAAGTGGTAAGGCAACGGACTTTGACTCCGTGATGCGTAGGTTCGAATCCTACCTCCCCAGCCAGCGATTTGAGCCATTAGCTCAGTTGGTAGAGCACCTGACTTTTAATCAGGGTGTCCCAGGTTCGAGTCCTGGATGGCTCACCACTTATGCGGAAGTGGCTCAGGGGTAGAGCACCGCCTTGCCAAGGCGGGGGTCGCGGGTTCGAATCCCGTCTTCCGCTCCAAAGGAAAAGCCTTCGCGTCAGCGAAGGCTTTTTTGTTTGCCAGACTCCTCGCGACGGGCCTTCGGATGCTTGGGAAAGAGACCGGCGGATCAACGGGCATCCGGCAATTTCCGTGAATAGGAAGCGGTTTCCCTCCAAAAACATGCATAACGAGTCGTGATCATGAAAAAATATTCGATATTGGGGGCTTATTTCAACTGTGGTACAATGAAGCCGCCAGGCATGTGTCGGGGTAGGAATACGAAGTCATCTCTTGCGGATTGGATGGAGGGAAATCCGATGGTCATGGAGAAAAAGCCGGTGACCGTGATCGGTGTTCCGATGGATCTGGGAGCGGGACGGCGCGGGGTGGACATGGGGCCCAGCGCAATACGCTACGCCATGCTGAAGGAGAAGTTGATCCAATTGGGTTACGAGGTGGAGGATGTGGGCAATCTGCATGTTCCCACCCCGGAAACCCATCAGGTCGTGGACCCCAGGCTGAAGTATCTGAAGGAGATCGCTTCGGTATGCGAAACCCTGGGTAGAACCGTTTCCGAGACGGTGGAGCGCGGGCGTTTTCCCCTGGTGCTGGGAGGCGATCACAGCATCGCCATCGGCACCATCGCCGGCGCGGCCAAGCATCGAAAGCGGCTGGGCCTTATCTGGTTCGATGCCCACGGCGATCTGAACACGCGGGAGACGACGCCCTCCGGCAACATCCACGGCATGCCCCTTGCCGTCAGTCTGGGATACGGACATCCGGATCTTGTCAACTGTCTGGGATTTACTCCCAAAGTGCAACCGGAAAATGTGGTGCTCATCGGCATTCGGGATCTGGACGAAGGGGAACGGAAATTGATCCGCCAATTGGGAATCCGCGTGTTCACCATGCACGATATCGACCGCTTGGGAATGGGAGCCGTCATGGAGGAGGCCCTGGAGATCGTTACCCGGGGAACGGACGGCGTTCATCTGAGCCTGGATCTGGACGGGCTGGATCCCAAGGATGCGCCGGGGGTGGGAACGCCGGTGGAAGGCGGGCTCACTTACCGGGAGAGCCATCTGGCCATGGAGATGTTGGCCGAGGCGAATGTCCTCACCTCCGCCGAATTTGTCGAGGTCAACCCGATCTTGGACAACGGAAATCGAACCGCCAAGGTGGCGGTGGCCCTGATCGAATCCGCTTTGGGAAAGCAAGTGATTTAAGTCCAAAGGTTTGTTTTCTTCCTTCAAAGAATGAGAAAACGGACGAAGAATGAGCCCGGAAGCTGACCGTGTAAATTCACGGGCTCCTTCTGTTTTTTTTGGTATTCCCCCTTTGATGCCTTCATGTCCCACAAAACATATGAGGATTGAGTTGAAGGCAAAGCGGGAAATAATACGAACGGGACGGCTGCATCAACCTTGCTTTCCCGAAAATCCCCAAACGGGCGTGCGCAGGCTACGGGTTTTTCACCATTTTTTTACAAAACATTTCATCAAATTAAAATCCCATTTCAACAACATCAAATTCAATTCCATATCTGTAAGCGAGAGGAATGGGTCAAATTGAGTTCGTCTGTGTCGGATGAACATGGAGGGTCTTCCGTGTATCATTACGAAAAGCTGGTGTTTCAACGAGACGGTTGGTGGCATGCCCTGCTGATCATCACCACCCGGGGGGGCGGGACGAACCGGATCGTCGACTTCGGACATTTCCGGGATGAGATGGCCGCCCGCACCGCTTTGAAGACCGGAATCGCGCTTCACAGGCGCGATTTAAAAAACCGCACCGATCAGTTTGATCAATATGTAAAAAGTTTGCTGCACGCACACCGGAGGCCCGTCACCCTCTCCTCTCAAAAAATGCGGGGGGATCAGCCGGCGCATGATCCTCTCAAATCGGGCGGCCGGTAAAAACGGCGAAAAAAAGGCCTCTCTCCGCCGCGGGAGGGGCCGGTGTGTTTTTCAAGGCCTTTCGTTTTTGAGCAAGGGGCCGATGCGGTCGATCCGGTTGGTCCAGATTCCGCCGGAGTAGCCCTTCGGCAAGTCCTTTAGATCCTCCGGCCGGTCGAACCCTCCGGAGAAGCCGTCGACGTATTTGACGAGGATCACCCGCGTCCCGGCCCGTTCCATCCGGCTGAGAAAGCGGTTGGGCCATCCCCAAAGCCAGGCCGCATATTGCTCCGGAATGTGGAGCTGCGTTTCCCTGCAGGCCTTCGGGACGATCCCGGTCCATCCGAGCGCCTCGTATTGGAGCAGGCATCGCTTCAGCGAGGCCATGGACATGGTGCGAAGTTCGGGGAGGCGTTTTTCCAGTTCCGCGATCGGCCGGTCTCCCCCGTACACCGCCAATCGCTCCAGCCGCTCGGGGGGAGCCGGGCGAGCCGATCGGCCAGAAGCACCCCCTCTTGGGGGTCGTCGCTCTTGATGTGAATCAGCAGCGACCGGTCCGGAAAGGCGGACAACACTTCGCCCAGGGACGGCATCAATCCGATGCCCTTCCCCCGAAAGGGATATGTCTTGCCCCCGTCCGCCGTGTAACCGTAACCGATGTCCAGTTTCTTCAGCTCCTCCATGGTTTTCTCCCGCGTGACGCCGCGGCCGTCCGTGCGACAATCGAGGGTCCAGTCGTGGAAAACGGCGAATTGGCCGTCCTTGGTCGGATGCACATCCAGTTCGACGATGTCGGCGCCGTATTCGAAGGCGGCGCGCATGGAGGGAATTGTGTTTTCGAGGTACGGATGCTCCGGCGGGTGGATGCGGGTGGCGGTGCAGGTTTCATCGGTGACGCCGGCGATGTCAAAGGTTTGACCCAAGCCCCGATGGGCCAGGAGGAACGGCCCGCTTTCGGGCGGGTCGGCGAGAAGCGAACTGTTGTTGAGGTAAAGAAAGATCAACAGGGCGAAAAAGATGAGGAGTTTTTTCCGTTTGGCTGCAATTTGCAAAACCCGTTGAACCTGATTCATGTTTTACCACCACCTGTCCTTTGCAGATTCCATGGTATCCGAAATCGGACGGGGGAAAAAGGGGATTTCTCTCCGGTTTTTGTCTCCTTTTTTGTTTGCGCAGGATCGGTTACAATGTTTGTACGAAAATCTTTTCAGGTGGGATTTCATGAATTCGATCGAGCACTTCCTCGAATTGCGGTTGCACTTTCAAAAGGTGGAGACCCACCGGTCCTTCGAGGTAAGTTTGGAGGAACTGGCCGAGATCCTGAACTGTTCCACGCGCAACGTGAGGCGGTTGCTGAAAAATATGGAAAAGGAAGGGCTTGTTTTCTGGAAACCCGGTGGGGGAAGGGGAAGGCGATCGAGGCTGTACTTCAGGTGTTCCCTGAAAAAGGCCCTTTTGTCCCACATGGAGGATCTGCTCAGACGGGGAAGGTACAGGGAAGCGGTGGACTGGATCAAGCGGGAGGGACTGCCCGCCGAGGTTCGCGATGCCTGTTTTCGAAAGTTGCTGTTGGAGTTCAGTTTTCCCCGCATAGACTGGACCGATTGCATCCGCATGATGGAACAATCTTCGGGAAGGTTCAAACCGGTTCTCATTTCATCCGCCTCCGGCAAATGGATGATCGTGGAAGACGGAAGGAGCCCGGCGGCGACTCCGGGCAGAACCCGTTTTTCCCGGATGATTAAGCGTTAATGGAAAAGGGAATAAAAAGGGAGAATGCCCAATTTTTCATACAAAGGCTTTTTGTTGCCTTTCCGGGACTTGATTTGTCCAACCCGTGGAATTTTGTCCAGGTTGAAATGAGGGTTTGTCAGGGGGGTGGCGCCATGAGTCAGCGAGCCATGACGATGGATATGGAGAAAGATCATCCTCTTCGCAGGGATGTCCGCTTTCTGGGTCACATTCTGGGCGATGTTCTCGTGATGGAAGGGGGACAAGCCCTTCTGGACATCGTGGAGAACATCCGGGAGATGACAAAACAGCTTCGCGTCTCCTTCGACCCCGCCGTGTTGAGAAGATGCAGGGACCTGATCCGGGGTCTGTCCCCTGCGATGCGGAGAAATGTGATCCGGGCCTTTGCGATATATTTTCAGCTGGTCAATATTGCCGAACAGAATCACCGCATCCGGCGCCATCGCGAATATCGCCTCTCCAGCGGAGTGGTGCAGCGCGACTCCATCGCCAGCGCCGTGCGCAAGCTGAAGGAGCGGGGGCTTTCCGCAGAGCGCGTGGAACAGGTGCTCCGCTATCTCTCATTGGAGCTGGTCATCACCGCCCATCCGACGGAGGCGATGCGCCGGACGGTGCTGGATATCCACCAGCGGATCGCCGAGCGGGTGATGGAGCTGGACAACCCGTTCCTCACCGAAGAGGATCGGGAGCGGATCCGGGAGGAGATTCTGGCGGAGGTGCACACGCTGTGGCAGAGCGATGAACTTCGCCATCGGAAACCGACGGTGATGGATGAGGTCAAGAACGGGCTTTATTATCTGGACGAGACCCTGTTTGACGTGCTGCCGGACGTGCACGGGGAGTTGGAAAAGTGCCTCCGCCAGGAGTATCCGGAGCACGACTGGCACGTTCCCACCTTCCTGCGGTTCGGGTCATGGATCGGCGGCGATCGGGACGGCAATCCTTCGGTGACGCCGGAGGTGACCTGGAACACGCTGAAGCTCCAGCGGGATCTGGTGCTCAGCAAGTATGAGCAGGCCGTCCGCAAGCTGCTCCAAAAACTGAGCCACTCCACCCGCAACGCCAGGGTTTCCGACGAGCTCCTCCGTTCCCTCGAGCGGGATCGGGAGGAGGTGAGTCTGGAAGATATCGATCAGGGGGAGTGGCGCAACGAGTACGAACCTTACCGCCGGAAATGCACCTACATGCTGGCCCGGTTGCGTCACACCCGGCTTGATCGGAAGGAGCGGGGGATTTACGCGGGATCGGAAGCCTTTCTGGCCGACCTGCGGCTTCTGGCCGACAGCCTGCGCCTCCATCGGGCCCACGCCCTGGCTGATCGGGAGGTGTCCCGCCTGATTCGCCAGGTGGAACTGTTCGGTTTTCACCTGGTGACGCTGGATATTCGTCAGCACAGTGCGGAACACGAAAAGGCCTTGACGGAAATTTTGGGCAGCCTGGGCATCGTGGCGAATTACGGGGCGCTTTCCGAAGAAGAAAAGATGAAGCTGCTTACGGAACTGTTGGCCGATCCCCGCCCCCTCACCTCTCCCTACATGCGCTTTTCTCCGGAGACGGAGCAGACCCTGGAATTGTTCCGGGTCATCGCCCGGGCGAAAGAAACCTTTGGCGAAGAGGCGATCCGAAATTATTTGATCAGCATGACCCGGGGAACCAGCGATCTCCTCGAGGTGGTGTTGTTCGCCAAGGAAGTGGGGCTGTTCCGCAGGACGGGGGATCGCGTCACGTCGCGGCTTCATGTGGTCCCCCTGCTGGAGACGATCGACGATTTGCACCGGGCCCGGGAGATCATGGAGGCGTATTTCCGCCATCCGGCCTTTGTCCCCGCCGAGCGGGAAGGGCACCGCTATCAGGAGATCATGCTGGGCTATTCCGACAGCAACAAGGACGGGGGCATGTTGACGGCCAACTGGGAGCTGTACCGCGCCCAGCGGGAGCTGTGCCGGCTGGCCAGGGAGTACGGGATCAACGTGAAATATTTCCACGGGCGGGGCGGAGCTCTGGGGCGCGGCGGTGGGCCGCTGAACCGGAGTATCGAGGCCAAACCGCCGGAAACGGTGCTGGGCGGCGTGAAGATCACGGAACAGGGAGAGGTCCTTTCCTCCCGTTACGCCCTGAAGCCGATCGCTTCCCGAAGCCTGGAGCAGGCCACCTCGGCGCTCCTGTTGTCCGCGGCGGCCGCCGTGACCGGAGAGGGAAACGAACCGGAGCAGCCGTGGGTGGAGGCGATGGACGAGATTTCCGGTTACGCTCTGGAGGAATACCAGCGGCTGGTGTTCAAGGATCCGGCTTTCCTGTCCTTTTTCCACGAAGCCACTCCGCTGCCGGAGATCGGCGAGCTGAAAATCGGCTCCCGACCGACGCGCCGAAAAAACAGCCGGGCCTTCGAGGATTTGCGCGCCATCCCGTGGGTGTTCGCCTGGACCCAAAGCCGCTATCTGTTCCCGGCCTGGTATGCGGCGGGGACGGGTTTTGCCCGGTATGTGGAGAAGCATCCGGAGGGCATGCGCCTTCTTCAGGAAATGTTCCGCCGGTGGCCCTTTTTCCGTTCGCTGATGAACAACCTGCATATGGCCCTGGCCAAGGCGGATCTCGTCATCGCCCGGGAATACGCTTCTCTGGCCAGCGATCCGAAGGAGGGGGATCGAATCATTCGCATCATCGAGGAGGAATACCGAAGGACCCGGGAATTGTCCCTGGCGATCACCGAACAGAAAGAGATTCTCGACCACGTTCCCGTCATTCAGGAATCGATTCGGCTGCGGAATCCCTACGTCGATCCCCTCAGTTTCATCCAGGTGGATCTGCTCGGAAAGCTTCGCTTAAAAGAAGAGAAGTCGGAGGAAGACAAAGAGGAAGTGTTGGAGCAGGTTCTCCTCACCATCAACGGAATTGCCGCAGGGCTCCGGAACACGGGCTGATCCGAGCCGGGGCCGTTTCTTTTTGTCTTCTGCCGTTCAAAGGATTGGGAATCCCGTCCCCGGAGGTTGTAGTATACTAGATGGTAGCGAAGACGGTATTTGACCAACGGAGGCGCCAATGGATGTTCTCGGCGGATTGACCCGATACTTGAGCGATGTAGTGGACATTCTGATCATCAGTTACATCATTTACAGGTTGCTGCTGCTGCTTCGGGGGACCCGGGCGGTTCAACTGCTGAAGGGGCTCACCGTGGTGCTGGCCGCCTGGGTGTTCAGCAGCGTTTTTCAATTGTCCACCCTTCAATGGTTGATCGAGAACCTGTTTTCCGTCGGCGTGATCGTTCTCTTCATCATTTTCCAGCCCGAATTGCGCCGGGCTCTGGAGCAGCTGGGACGGGGCGGCTTTTTCGGGCGCAGCCGGCAGATGGAGGATCAGCTCGTCACCAAGATGGTGGGGGAGCTGATCAAGGCGATCGGGCATCTGTCGAAGCGGCGAATCGGTGCGTTGATCATCATAGAGCGCGAGACGGGGCTTTCCGACTACGTCGAGTCCGGAATCCGTCTGGAAGCAGCGTTGAGCGCGGAGCTTTTGATCAACATTTTTCTTCCCAACACCCCTCTGCACGACGGCGCGGTGATCGTCCGCAAGGACCGGATCATGGCCGCCGGGTGTTACCTGCCTTTGTCCGAAAATCCGTTTATCAGCAAGGAACTGGGGACGAGGCATCGCGCGGGAATCGGCATGAGCGAAGTGTCCGACGCCATTTCCGTGATCGTTTCCGAGGAGACGGGAAGCATTTCCCTGGCCATTCACGGACAGTTGGAACGGGGGCTTTCGGAGGAGGAATTGCTGACCCGGTTGTATCAGGAGTTGAAGCCGGCGGAGCGGAGGGCCAACTTCTGGGTCCGAAAGGGGGACCCTGATGGATAAATGGTTTGAGAGCGATACCGTTTTAAAACTGGTTGCCCTCGGCTTGGCGATCATGTTGTGGATGACGGTGAACGAGAAGCCCTTTCCCTTCACCCGGGGGGAAGAGGTGCAGACGACCATTCGCAACGTGACGTTGGAGGTATTGTACGATAAGGAGAGGTTGGAGCTGACGGAGGCGCCCCCCACAGTCAATCTGAGGCTTTCCGGGGCCCCTTCCTCCATCAACCGCATCACTCCCGACTCGTACCGGGTCTACATCGACCTGAGGGATCTCGGGCCGGGCAAGCATCGGGGCATACCCGTGAGGTGGTCCGGCTTTCCCTCCGGAGTCAAAGTGGAGTCCGATCCGAAGGCGGTCAGCGTGACGCTGGAGGAGAAGCAGCAGATCGAAATGCCGGTTCAGGTGGACCTGGTCGGCGATCTTCCAAGCGGTTTCAAGGCGGGAGAGCCGGTGATCAAACCGACGAAGGTGTTGGTTCGGGGTTCCGAATCGCTTCTGGAGGAGGTGACGGCGGTCAAGGGGGTCGTCAACGTCAAAGGATCGACCGAAACCGTTTCCCGATCCGTCGCGTTACAAGTGTATGGGGAAAACGGGCCCCTTCACAAGGTGGAAGTGACCCCTTCGGTGGTTGAGGTGGAAGTGCCGATCACCGCTCCGGACAAATCGGTCCCCCTCAAAGTGGATGTGGCGAAATACCCACCGGAGGGATACGCCATCGCCAGCCTGACGACGGATGTGGACCGGGTGACCGTGTACGGGCCCGAGGAGACGTTGAACGGATTGGAGGTATACCCCGGCCCTTCGCTGGATTTGTCCGGTGTGACCAAGGATCGCACCTTTGAACTGCCCATTCCGCCGGTGGATGAACGCCTGAAAGTGGAACCGAAGACGGTAAAGATTTCTGTGACCATCGTCAAAGCGAAGACGAAAAAGCTGGAGAAAGTGCCGATCCGCGTCAACGGTTTGGGGGACGGGCTCAAGGCCGAGGTGGTTTCTCCCAAAAGCGGCAAAATCGATCTGGTGGTCGTCGGAGCGCCCAAGCTGCTGGACAACATCAAGCTGCAGGATATCCGTGCCGTCGTCGATGCTTCCAATTTGCCTCCGGGAGAGCACATCCGGCCGATACGGGTCAATCTCCCGGCCTATGTCCAATTGAAGGGCAATCCGAAGCTGGAGGCGAGAATCCGGATCAAACGATAAAAGAGGCATGCGGATCCAGGTTCCCCGGGCTGCTCTTCCCGGGGATCCTTGTGACCTCTGCCGCCTGCGTCGAATAAAGATGATCCGGAGAGAAGAAAAGCGAAGGTGACGCGGAGGCATCGTGGGACGTGGCAGAAGGAGGATCAACGATGGGGAAATATTTCGGAACCGATGGCGTGCGGGGAGTGGCCAACCGGGAACTGACGCCGGAGCTGGCTTTCCGTTTGGGGCGTTGCGGCGCCTATGTGCTTGCGAAACAGGAAAAAAGACCCCGGGTGCTCATCGGACGGGACACGCGGTTGTCCGGGGAAATGTTGGAAGCGGGCCTGGTTGCCGGAATGCTTTCCATCGGCTGCGACGTGATCCGGCTGGGGGTGATCACCACTCCCGGAGTGGCCTATTTGACCCGGGCGCTGGGAGCCAGTGCGGGCGTGATGATCTCCGCCTCCCACAACCCCTTTCACGACAACGGGATCAAATTTTTCGGGCCTGACGGGTTCAAATTGTCCGATGAAACCGAAGCGGCCATCGAAGAGTTGCTCGAAGGGCCGGACCGGCTGCCCCGGCCCGAAGGGGAAGGGATCGGCAGGGTGGAGGATCGTCCGCAGGAGGTGGAGCGATACCTCGAATATCTCAAACAGACGATCGACACCGACCTGTGCGGCCTCAATCTCGTCGTCGATTGCGCCAACGGCGCCGCCTCCGAACTGGCCCCCCGGCTGCTTCGGGATCTCGGAGCCGACGTGATCGCCATTTGTTCCGATCCCGACGGCATGAACATCAACGTGAACTGCGGCTCTACCCATCCCGAAAGGCTGCAACGGGAAGTGAGGGCCCGCAAGGCCGATGCGGGGCTGGCCTTTGACGGAGACGCGGATCGCCTGATCGCCGTCGACGAAAGGGGGCAGCTGGTGGACGGCGATCACATTCTCTGCATTTGCGGCGGCTATCTGAAGGAGCGGGGCAACCTGAAGGGGGATGCCGTCGTCGCCACCGTCATGAGCAACATCGGCATGTTTAAGGCCCTGGAATCGAAGGGGATCGCCGTCAAGAAGACCCGGGTAGGCGACCGCTACGTGATGGAGGAGATGCGCAGGAGCGGCCACAACCTGGGCGGCGAGCAGTCCGGCCACATCATTTTCCTCGACCACAGCACGACGGGGGACGGCCTGCTGACCGCCCTGCAGCTGCTTCAGGTGATGAAGGAAACGGGACAGACCCTCGGCGATCTGGCCGGGGTGATGACGAAGTATCCGCAGCTGCTGGTCAATGTTCCGGTGAAGGACAAAAACGGCTTGAACGGAAATGAGGCCATCGGAGAGGCCGTCGCCAGGGCGGAGGAGCTCCTGGGGGAAGAGGGACGCGTCTTGATCCGCCCCTCCGGCACGGAGCCGCTGATCCGCGTGATGGCGGAGGGTCCCGATGAGGAGACCCTGAAGCGATTAGTGGAAGAGATTGCCGAAACGGTCAGGCGGGAGCTGGCCTGACAAGGATTGCGGGTGACGGTTCGGGACGAATGCCACACGGAGTTCCGGTTGTTTGCATAATCTGTGGATATGTCGACGGATTTTTTCCTGAAAGGGGGTGAGGCCCGGAGAGAGGCCCGAAGCGAGCCCGTCTTTATTGCCGTAAGCGCCAGGACTGCGGCGGGCGGCCGCAGTTGACGAGGTGGAGGTTGATCGAATCATCGGCGGATGCCTCCCGGCCCGGCATCGGGGCCGCGGAGCCGGAGCGGAAAAGAACGGGGCGACCCGTTTGACAACCCGCTCCGGCGCGATGCCCGGCAAACCGGACGGACGCCATGCCTGTAGAGAGAAAGAGAGGACGGAGAGGACCGTCGGCTCTCTCCCGGCGAGGGAGCGAGGCGGGCCGGACGATAAAGGGGGTTTACCGGAACGATGTGTGGCATTGTCGGATATATCGGACCGAAACAAGCCCAGGGCATCCTTGTGGAAGGGCTTCGGAAGCTGGAATACCGCGGATATGATTCCGCGGGTCTGGCGGTGTACAATGGGGAAACGCTGGGGGTGTGCAAGGCGGAGGGACGCCTTTCCGAGCTGGAACGCCGTCTTTCCCGCCAATCGTTGCCCGGACAGCTGGGAATCGGTCACACCCGGTGGGCGACCCACGGAAAACCGTCGGATGAAAACGCCCACCCGCACATGGACATGGCGCAACGCTTCGCCGTCGTCCACAACGGGATCATCGAAAACTATCTGGAGCTGAAGGAGGAACTCCTGGCCAAGGGCTGTTCCTTCCGGTCGGAGACGGATACCGAGGTCGTCGCCCATCTGTTGGCCGATCAGTGGGACGGCGATCTGGTGTCCACGGTGCGAAAAGCGGTCCGCCGGATGAGGGGGGCCTACGCCCTGGCCATCATCAGCGAATTCGAACCGGACAAATTGGTCGCCGTCCGGCTGGCCAGTCCGCTGATTGTCGGCGTCGGAGACGGAGAAAACTTCATCGCCTCCGACATTCCCGCCATCCTGGAACACACGAGGGATTTCTACGTGCTGGAGGACGGGGAGATGGCCGTGATCACCCGCGACGATGTCCGCTTGATGAAGACGGACGGTGAGCCCGTCGAGCGGGAGACGCTCCGGGTGGACTGGGATATCGTCACGGCGGAAAAGGGCGGTTACGATCATTTCATGCTGAAGGAGATCCACGAGCAGCCCCGGGCGATCCGCGATACCCTCACCGGACGGGTGAAGGGCGGACAGGCGGATCTTTCCAGGGAAATCGCCCTGTCTCCGGAGGAGCTCCGGGAGATCGAGCGCATCCATTTTGTCGCCTGCGGCACGGCGTATCACGCCGGCCTGGTGGGCAAATACGTCATCGAGGAACTGGTGCGCATTCCGGTGGAGGTGGATGTGGCCTCCGAATACCGTTACCGAAACCCGATCCTGACGCCGCGCACGCTGGTGGTGGTGGTCAGCCAATCGGGCGAGACCGCGGACACCCTGGCGGCCCTCAGGGAAGCGAAGAAAGCGGGATCCCGGGTGCTGGCCATCACCAACGTGGTCGGCAGCACCGTCGCCCGGGAAGCGGATGATGTGTTCATCACCCAGGCCGGACCGGAAATCGCCGTGGCTTCGACCAAGGCGTACACTTCCCAACTGATCGCCATTTATCTGCTGGGGCTCTACCTGGCCTGGATCCGCGGCACCCGCTCCGAGGCGGAGCTGGCCGAAGTGGTGAAGCACCTGGAGGGGCTGCCGGAACTGGCGGAGCGGACGCTGCAGCTGGAGGGTGCCGTCCGCCTCTTGGCCGCGGAAATCGCCAAAAAGGAAGATTTGTTCTACATCGGCAGGGGGCTGGACTATGCCGTCGCCCTGGAGGGTTCCCTCAAGCTGAAGGAGATCACCTACATTCATTCCGAGGCCTACACCGCCGGGGAGCTGAAGCACGGAACCCTGGCCCTGATCGAGGAGGGGGTGCCGGTGATCGCCCTCGCCACCCAGACGGCCCTTTACGACAAAATGGTGAGCAACATCGAGGAAGTGAAGGCCCGGGGAGCCCGGGTGTTGGGGATCGCCCTGGAGGGGGACGAAGAGCTGCACAAATTGGCGGATGAGGTGCTGACCATTCCGCGCACGCTGTCCCTCCTTACGCCGGTGTTGACGGTGATTCCCCTGCAGCTTCTAGCTTATCACGCCTGTGTCGCCCGGGGATATGACGTGGATAAGCCGCGCAACCTGGCAAAGAGCGTCACGGTGGAATAACGGTCAGGAAGAAAAACCCCGTTCCAACGTGAAGTGCACCCCTTAAAGTAGACACAGGAAAACACCCCTGTGAAAATTACTTTAAGGGGTGATTTTCGTGGCAAGAAAAGGACAGAAATTCAAGACATATAGCTTTGAACTGAAAAAGAAGGCAGTGGAAATGAGGCTTCAGGGCATTCCCAAGGCAAAGATTGCTGAAGAGCTGGGGATTCAAGATGTGGGGCGATTAAAGATCTGGATGCGGAAATACCGGGAACAGGGCGATTTTGGGCTAATGGAGCACAGAGGGAGGCGGAAAGAGTACAAGGACCTGGAACGGGAAGTCAAAAGGCTGCGACTGGAGAATGATGTCCTAAAAAAGTGGCTGGAGATTT
>NZ_FOOK01000051.1 GCF_900113175.1 Planifilum fulgidum
TACTACAGTTGCAAATAGTAGATTTATTGCATATACTCTCGACTGAACGAGAAAGATTTGGGAGGAACTCCATTGACCCCGCGAGATTCCCGTAAAACGCTCCATCCGTCGTGCAACGAAATATCTAATTGGGCAAAGTCCTTTGAAACCTTGGCTGAACGAATCGGAGCTCACTTTGCCCGCTCCGAAGCACGGCAACGTTGTAAGTCCTATCTTCGTGGGTTGTTAAGTTCCGTGGAACGGAAGAACGGGTGGCAGTTGGCCGAGTATGCCGGGGATCCCACTCCTTACGGCATTCAGCACCTGTTGGGGCGGGCCCGGTGGGACGCGGATGCCGTTCGGGACGACTTACAGCAATATGTCTTGGAACACTTGGCCCACCCCGAAGGGATCGCTGTCGTGGATGAAACCGGTTTTCTCAAAAAAGGGAATCAATCCGCAGGCGTGCAACGTCAGTACAGCGGAACGGCCGGACGGATTGAGAACTGCCAAATCGGTGTTTTTCTCTGTTATGTCTCCCCAAAAGGTTCCACGTTGATCGATCGCCGTCTGTACTTGCCCAAAAGCTGGACGGAAGATCCTCCCCGTTGCCGGAAAGCCGGGATTCCCAAGGAAACAGGCTTTGCCACCAAACCTCAGCTGGCACGGCAGATGTTGCAGCATGCTTTCCAAGCCGGCCTACCCGTGCAATGGGTAACCGGGGACACGGTGTATGGCAGTGACCGCCGTTTGCGTTTGTGGTTGGAGGAACAACGGCAAGCCTATGTCCTCGCCGTCTCGGCCAAGGAATCGGTTTGTATCGGCTGGAAGACCCACCGGGTGCGGGATTTGGCTCTTGGAACCGAGGAAACCGCTTGGGTACGTCTTTCTTGTGGAAACGGCGCGAAAGGACCCCGGGAATATGAGTGGGTCCGGTATC
This sequence comes from Planifilum fulgidum, assembly GCF_900113175.1. Lineage (NCBI taxonomy): Bacteria > Bacillati > Bacillota > Bacilli > Caryophanales > Thermoactinomycetaceae > Planifilum > Planifilum fulgidum. The sequence continues at coordinate 920 of NZ_FOOK01000051.1, forward strand.
CTCTAAACTGTCCCGATGCTCCACAGTGGCAGCGATGGCTGCTGATTCGTCGTCATCCGGATGAAAAAGAAGACTACGCGTACTATATCGTCTATGCCCCCAAAGATACTCCGCTCACATCCTTCGTCCGGGTGGCCGGAGCCCGCTGGGCGGTGGAGCGATGTTTTCAGGAAGCCAAAGGGGAAGTGGGTCTGGATCACTATGAGGTTCGTTCATGGACGGGATGGCACCGACACATTACCTTGGCCATGGTTGCCCATGCCTTTTTAACCGTCATGCGGGCACAGGGAATCCCGTCGGACCTCCGAAAAAAGGGGAGGGGTTCCTTCCAGAGCTTGACTGCATTCAAACGCAGCCGGGGACTGCGATGCCCTTGACGGTTCCGGAAGTGCGACGGCTCCTGGAAAAAGTCCTTTGGCAACAAGTTGTTCCGTTGATTCATATTTGGGCTTGGTTTTATTGGCGAAGGCGACATCAAGCCATGTCTCGGTTTTATCATTACAGAAAGCGATTGCTTTCTCCGTAAGTACAACTGTAGTACTTAAGTGAAATCCGCCGGTTTATCCGACGTGTTTGTTACACGACCAAATACCATGTATCCATACTGAGTTTCTTGATGCTTGTTGATATCAATTTTCCATTTGGATTCTTTAAGGTTGGTCTGTGCAAACTTTACATTCACTTTGACCTGACCTAGTTCCATATTGGTCAGATCTTGTTTGACATAGGAAGTTCCTCCAACGAGAGTAAACTCATTTGGTCTTACAATTGCAGGCGTGGAGAAAAGGGGAGTAACGGTACTCAGATTTGATCCATCCGTACTTTCGAAATGAAATTTGACATCTCGAATGTAAACAGGAGCCTCGCCGGTATTCTTGAAATAGCTGGCGGCATGAAGGATAAAAACCCCATCCTGTTCAGTAATAAAACCATTAACATTGGATGTATCAAGACTGATTTTCCTAGGTGGTTGAACGGCATTTGCTTTATCGTTCTGGGTCTGACATCCAACAAGAATCAATAGGAGCAAGGTCAAATAAAGAAGACGCCGAAACATAATATTTCCTCCTTTAACTGGTGACAAGAAAAGTGTAGCATATAGTAGAGAGCCGGAAAAAGAAGAGGTGATCAATTTGAAAATATCAACCAAAGGACAATACGGCTTGATAATCATGATGGATCTTGCAGCGAGTGATAAGAAAAAACCGGTATCTCTTAAAAGTATTGCGGAACGTCATCAGCTATCTGAACACTACTTGGAGCAACTCGTTGCCCCCTTACGGAATCATGGTTTGGTTAAAAGCGTGCGGGGAGCATATGGTGGATATAAACTGACCAAGTCACCAGAAGAAATCACAGTTGGAGATATTATTCGCATATTGGAAGGCCCAATTGCCCCGATCGAATTTGAAAAAGAAGATAACACAGCCCAAAAAAGGCTATGGAAAAAAGTCCGGGATGCCATTGCTGAAGTGTTGGATAATACTACATTAGCTGATCTTATCCGAAATTCCTCCGATGATGATCAAGATGAATACATGTTTTACATTTGACTTCATAAAACAATCGAAAGAACAGTAGAGGAAAGTCCAGTAAAAAGGTCAAAAATAAAACTGCAAATAAATGCAAAAACCAAATAGTTCATTTTGTTCTTCCCCTCCTTTTCAAGAAAGAATAAACCCCGGAAAAATCCGGGGTTGAGGCTGTTGACCCTTCTTTGTCAACAGCCTCACCGGCTTCCTGAAGGAAGCCGGTTCTTTGCATCCGGTTCCCTTGCCTGTTCAGCATACGGAATCGGTGGGTTTCGGGTTGGACAGTCCGAACAGGGGACGCAGGAGCAGTCCCGCGTAGTTCCCCCCAAGGGCGACAATGATCCAAATCCAGCCGTGAAGGCTGAAGGAGGCGATGCCTCCGAAGTAGGCGCCGATGTTGCATCCGAAGGCCAAGCGGGCGCCGTAGCCCATCAGGAGGCCTCCGATCACCGACGCCACGGCCGCGCGCCAGGGGACCCGGCGGAGCGCATACGTTCCGCTGGCCCCCGCCGCCAGCATGGCACCGAAAATGATGCCGAAGTTCATCACGGTCGTGATGTCGGCCAGAATCGGGGCTTCCAAGGAGGCGGCCCGCTCTCCGGACCAATAGGCCCAGGAAGCGACGTCCACTCCGAGGACGGCGGCGATTTTGGATCCCCACAGGGCGAAGGCGGAGGTAATCCCCCAAGGCTCTCCCTTGATGGTCAATGTCAGTGCGTTCAGCGCCGCCAGCAGGATGGCACCGACCCACAGGGGCCAAGCGCCGCGGAAGATCCGCAACCATCCCCTTGCGCCGGGGACGGGTTTCATTTCCGGCGGGCGGCGCCGCTTGGCAACCCACAGGGTGATGCCGGCTACGGAACCGAAGATCGCCAATTGCAGGAGGAGGGCGCCGCCATAGCCCAAACCGGTGTCTTCGGCCAGGGAGACGGGGGGCAGCGAAGGCATTTCCTGGACCCAAAAGCCCCAGTGCCATGCCCCGATCACCGAACCGGCGATGAAGCCGGCCAGGGTGAGGAAGACGGCGGTCCGACCCCCGCCGACGGCATACAGCGTCCCGGAAGCGCAACCGCCTCCCAGCTGCATGCCCGCTCCGAAGAGGAAAGCGCCGACCAGCAGGCTGACGCCGATGGGAGACACATTGCCGGAAGGTTCGACGCCGAAGAAACCGATGCCTAGGGAGAGGATCGGCGCGAACAGCAGAGAGGCCACAGAAAGCATCAACATGTGCGCCCGAAGGGCCGCCCCCTGACCGACGGCGAGGAGCTGGCGAAAGGCGGAAGTGAAGCCGAATCGTGCGTGATACAAAGTGTATCCGAGCATTAGACCGATTCCATAAAGCAGGCCTTGCCGAAGGCCGTGACCGCTGAAGATCGCCAGGCCGATAAGCAGCGCCGCAGCCGAGCCCCCCACGATCACCGCAATGTTGGGTGACGGAAGCCTTGTGGAGAACGCGGCCCGTTTCCGGAACTTCTCCGGAGCAGGGGGTGCGGTTTGCGATGCCACGGGATTCACCTCTTATTCTGATATAAATAGTCGGCATTATTTTTCTTTCATGGTAATACAAATGATTCGGATCTGTAAAGGCGAATTTGTATTTCCCGATCCCCAAGCGGCGGCGTCTTGCCTGATGATCGTTGACCCGGACACCGCGGCGCTCATTCCTGCCGGTGAATCGGGAGGGACGAAGGAACAAAGGGTACCACAAGAAAGCGGCCGTAAACCGGTGGGCGGTGAATGGATCTTTGGAAGGCGCCGTTTCGTTGACGCCTTCCCTGGTTTGCGAAATCCGTTGATCCGCCGCCCCTCGCCTTTTGCCTGGACTGGGTCTGCAGGCGGATCGCAGGAGAAGGAACCGCCCGGTTTTTCCAACACCTTGGCTGCGTCCACCCGCGGCAGTCAAGAGGATATCGTCTTCCTTTTCCATTTCGAAGAAGGAGACCCGTCCCAACAGGCTTTGCCCCTGGCAGTCATCCTGTCATGGCGGGCCGTGATGGGAGAGCCGGAGGAACGGGCGGCCGGCGAATTGGATGATTTCGCGGATAGAGGGCTTTTTGAGCACGAAGATGGTAATCTACATGCGCATATCGATCCCTCTTTGCTTTCATCACAGGGAACAGGTGCGGAGCCGGCAGACCAATGAACAAGTGGGGCAGGCTCCATCGCCGCGCCTCCTGCAACTTACCGGGAAGGGCCATGCGTCCCGAAGACAAACCGGCCCTTTTACATCCCTGCCGCTCGCCGCCTTCGGAATGGATCCGTTTCCGCCCGTGCGTGGATTTCGCCTGTACCCGGATGCGGGAGATGCGATTGCATCCCGTATCTTTTTCCGGTTCGTCCAGGCGTGGGGCAGCCGTCTCCTGAAGGAGGATTTATCCCGGAGGTCATCCCGGGCAGGCGAAAGCGTTTATAAAATCTGCCGGCTGCTTCCCGGCGATTGCATCACCCGGTCCAGGATCCTGCCGACCAGGGAGGCGAACTTTCCGCTGCTCCGCTGCCTCGGACGCGGCAGGGAAATCTTCAGATCCCACCCGATTTTCCCCCCTTCCAGCAGCACCACCCGGTCCGCCAGGGCGACTGCTTCCTCCACGTCGTGAGTGACCAACAGGCCGGTAAACCCCTGTTCTTCCCACAATGTTTCGATCAGGCGCTGCATTTCGATCCGTGTCAGCGCGTCCAGCGCCCCCAACGGTTCATCCAGCAACAGCAGGCGGGGGCGGCCGACCAGCGCCCGGGCCAGGGCGGCCCGCTGGCGCTGCCCTCCGGAGAGGACGGAGGGCCATTCTTCCCCGTATTCGGTCAGCCCGACCTGATTCAGCGCCTCGGCGGTCCGCCTTTTCTTGTCCGGTTCGCCGTCGATCCCCAGGGCCACGTTGTCGGCCACTTTCAGCCACGGAAGGAGGCGCGGTTCCTGAAACATGACCCGGACTGCGGGGTTTACTCCCCGCACGGGTGCGCCGTCCAGGGCGATTTCCCCGTCCGTGGGTGTTTCCAGCCCCGCGATCAAGCGCAGCAGCGTGCTTTTTCCACATCCCGACCGGCCGACGATGGCCACGAATTCTCCGGCGTTCACCTGAAGATCCACCTCTTCCAGAACCAGGCGTTTCCCGAACCGCTTCTTGAGGCCGGTGATCTCCAGCCGGGTACCCCTAGACTCTCCCATCGAGAACCCTTCCTCCCTTTCGCGTCTCGCTATTCGCCCGCCCGCCAGCGCAGGCACCGCTTTTCCAGCCCCTGGGCCAGCACGTCGGCCAGCTTGCCGAGCAGGGCGTACAACAGGATGCTCAGAACCACCACGTCCATCTGCATAAACTCCCGGGCGTTCATGGCCATATAGCCGATGCCGGTGTCGGAGGAGATGGTTTCCGCCACGATCAGGGTCAACCACATGATTCCGAGGGAATACCTCACCCCGACCAGGACGGAGGGCATCGCCCCCGGCAAGATCACTTTCCGAAGGAGCCTTAAGCCCCGGAGACCGTAAACCTTTCCCATCTCGATCAGCCCGGGGTCGACGAAGCGGATCCCGTGAAAGGTGTTCAAATAGACGGGGAAAAACACCCCCAGCGCCACCAGGAACAATTTCACCTCTTCCCCGATGCCGAACCACAAAATGGCCAGGGGGATCAAGGCGAGGTGGGGGATGTTGCGGAGCATCTGGACGGTGGTGTCCAGAAGCCGTTCCGCCGCCGGAAACAGGCCGTTCAGAAACCCCAGCGCCAGTCCGACGCTTCCCCCGATCAACAGCCCCAAAAGCGCCCGGAAGGTGCTGTCCCCGATGTAGCGGAAGAGCTCCCCCGACGCGGCCAGACGGACGGCCGCCCGGATCACGCCGGCCGGTTCCGGCAGCGTTCTCGGTGAGATCCAGCCGATCTGCCCCAGCAGCTGCCAGAGGATCACCAGCGCAACGGGGAGGCTCCAGGGGATCAGCGGTTCAACCGCTTTTGGCAGTCTCCGGCCGGCCATCGCCTCCCCCTCCTTTTCGCTCTCCGGGAAAGTGGTCGTTGGCGATGATTTCCCCGAAGGGGCTGATAATCTGCCGCTTCGGAGCGGAAGGGGCGTTTTGGAGGGGCAGCTCCGGGAAGAGCAGTTCGGCCACCCGGTACGCCTCTTCCAGGTGGGGATATCCCGACAAAATGAAGGTGTCGATCCCCAGGGCGGCGTATTCCCTCATCCGTTCCGCCACCGTGCGCGGATCCCCGACGAGGGCTGTGCCGGCGCCGCCCCGGACCAGACCGATTCCGGCCCAGAGGTTGGGGCTCACCTCCAGGTCGGTTTTGGTGAAGCCGCTCAGCTGGGACATGCGCTGTTGGCCGACGGAATCGGAACGGGAGAGGGCCCGTTTGGAAGCCCGGATCACCTCGTCGTCCACATATCGGATCAGGCGGTTGGCCGCGTCCCAGGCCTCCCGTTCCGTTTCCCGCACGATCACGTGCAGGCGGATGCCGAATCGCACCGTTCTTCCCTGCTTTTCGGCCAGCAGGCGCACTTGTCGGATTTTTTGGGCGACCTGCTTCGGAGGTTCCCCCCAGGTGAGGTAGACGTCCACGTGTTTGGCCGCCACTTTCATCGCCGCCTCGGAGGAGCCGCCGAAGTACAGGGGGGGATAGGGGGTTTGCACCGGCGGAAACAACAGTTTTCCGCCCCGGATGTCCAGATGCCGCCCCCTCAGCGTCACTTCTCTTCCCTGCATCTCTTCCCGCCAGACGGTGAGGAACTCGTCGGTCAGCTCATAGCGGGTGTCATGGTCCAGGTGGATGCCGTCCCCGGCCAGCTCCACCGGATCGCCTCCGGTCACCACATTGATCAAAAGGCGTCCGCCGGAGAGGCGGTCGAAGGTGGCGGCCATGCGCGCCGCCGCCGAGGGGGAGATGAGGCCGGGGCGGACCGCGATCAGAAAGCGCATGCGCTCGGTGACGGACAGCAGGGAAGCGCCCACCACCCACGCATCCTCGCAGGATCGCCCCGTGGGCAGAAGCGCACCGGCGTATCCCAGGTGATCCACCGCCTGGGCGAGCTGTTTCAGGTACGGATGGTCGACGGCGCGCCCTCCCCTCGCGGTGCCCAGGTAACGCCCGTCGCCGTGGGTGGGAATAAACCAGAAGATATTCATCGTTTCTCCTTCCTTTCTTTTGAAGTTTTTTCGCCTTCAAACCAGACCGCCCGCTTTACCCGGATGTTTTCGGGGATCAGGCCCGCCTCGAAAAAGGCGTCCGCAATCTGCTGCTGCTCCTTTACGATGGATTCATCCATCGGGACGAGTCCGTATTTCGAGCGCGTGATGGCTTTCTCCACCGTTTTCACGTCCATTCCGATCTGTTTGGAGAGGAGCCGGGCGGTTTCTTCGGGGTGCTCGTTGAACCAATCCGTCGTTTGTTTCAACTCCTCCAGAAATGCCCGGATGATGTCTTCGTGCTCCTCAACGCAGGTTCGGGAAGCGAGAATGAACTCGCGGTTGGTGGTGTAGCCCCGGGCATCGGTGAGAATGCGGGCTCCCAGATCCCGTTCCGCCGAGGCAAAATAGGGATCCCAGATCGCCCAGGCGTCGATGCTTCCCTTGGCAAAGGCCGCCCGGGCGTCCGCCGGGGGGAGGTAGACGGGCCGGATGTCCTCGTATTTCAGCCCTTCCTTCTTCAGCGCTTGCAGCAGCAGATAATGCACATTGGAGCCCTTGTTGAGGGCCACTTTTTTTCCCCGCAGATCCCTGACGCTCCGGATGGGGGAATCGGCGGGCACGACGATCGCTTCGTTTTCCGGTTTGGGAATCCCGGAGGCGATGTACAAGAGGGGGGTTTTTGCCGCCTGGGCGAAGATCGGCGGCGTGTTGCCGGTGTGTCCGATGTCGATGCTGCCCACATTCATCGCCTCCAGCAGCTGCGGGCCGGCGGGGAAATGGATCCATTCCACCCGAATCCCCCGGGGTTCCAGGCGCTTATCCAGCGTTCCGCGGGCCTTCAGGATGCTGAGGGTTCCAAACTTCTGGTAGCCGATCCGCAATGTCTTTTCCGGATTCTCCGTGGCGGCGGAGCCGCAGCCCGCGGTCCACAGCGCCAATCCCCCCAACAGCAGGAGGAGGAACCGGCGCGCCTTCGGTATCAACCGCTTTCGCCCTTTGGCCATCCGTTTCACCTCCTTTGATTGGATCGGGTCAAATTCCTGACGAACCGCTCCAGCAATGCCCGGATGCGCTCTTCCGCCTCGCTCTCCAGCAGAATCTTTTCCTGATGCCGACGGATCCAGCGGTCCTCAATGTAGACGCCGCTCAACACGTGCTGGGCGCCGAGGGCGTAAAGCACCGGTTTCAGCGCATAATCGATCACCAGCAGGTGGGCCAGGGTGCCCCCCACCGCGATGGGCCAGACGACTTTTCCCGACAAGACATCCTGGGGAAGCAGGTCCAGATACGCCTTCAGCAGGCCCGCGTAGGAGGCCTTGTAAACCGGGGTGGCGATGATGACGCCTTCGGCCTGCTTTAGCAGGCGGACCGTGTTTTGGACCGCCGGGCTGTCGAAGCGGGCATGGACCAGATCTTCAGGCGGCAATTCGCGGACATCGATCGAATCCGCCTGCCAGTCCTTTGCGGCGGGCAGATTTTTGATGTATTCCACCACGGCCTTCGTCCGGGAGGAAGGGGAAGGACTGCCGGAAATCGTGACAATGCGCGCCATTTTGGAATCCTCCTTTTCAATGGGAAAGGCCCCATCCCTTCTGACGAGAGATGAGGCCTCCGGTGGTCCGGTCGGCGGTTTTTCGTTGCCTTTACTTGGTTTTTCGGGTCGATTGGTCGGATGGTGCCGGGGGAAAGCGGCGTTTTTCGGTCCGGTCGATCTGCACGATTTGCGAATCGTGGACGGTGATCAGGACGGTGCCGTATTCCAGCCCGTCCAAGGCGCGGATGATTTGCTCCATTTGCGACCGGGAGATGGAAGAAGCGTTCATCGGACATCCATCCTCTCCTTTCCGGTTTGAAGGCGTCCCTGAAGCAGATCGGCCAGGGTGGTGTGTTCCAACAGGCGGGCCACCGTGTCCCGGACCAGGGCCCACAGCGGCTTCAGGAGGCATCCTTCCTCCAGGGGACAGGGTTCATAGGCGGTCACACTGACACACCCCATCGGGGCCAGCGGACCCTCCAACCGGCGGATCACTTCCCCGATCACGATTTGGCCGGGGGGAAGCCGCAACGTGTAACCGCCCCGAATTCCCCGTTTGCTCGTCACATATCCGAGTTTTTTGAGCTTAAGGAGGATTTGCTCCAGGTAGTTGAGAGGAACCCGGGTTTTCGCGGCGATGTCGGCGGCGGGGATCACTTCCTCGGGATGCTGTCCCAGCAGGATCAGGGCCCGCAGGGCGTATTCGCCCCGGGTGGACACCTTCATGGTTTTTCAGCCCCCTCTTTATTGGGACAGAAAGGCCCTTTTGCGGCTGATGATCAATTTCCTCACGGCCAGCGCGACGCCTCCCGCCCAAACCAAGTAGAGAAAACCGTAGATCGCCGCATGCCAGGTGACGGGAATCCAATCAAAGCTGTTGAGCAGGGTCTTTGCATTGGTGACGATGATCAGTCCCCCGACCAGGACGCCCAGCAGGCGGGAGGGGATGATGCGGACCAGCCAGGCGGCGATGGGGGCGGCGACGATTCCGCCGGCCATCAGCGCGATCATCCACGGCCAGTGGAAGTTTTCCGGTCCGAGGGAAATCAGGAAACCGAGGGTGGCGGATACGGCGATGGCAAATTCACTGGTGTCGACGGTGCCGATCACCTTCCGCGTCTCCATTTCGTTGCGGCTGAGGAGAACAGGCGTGCTGAGCGGCCCCCATCCCCCGCCGCCGGTGGAATCGGCGAAGCCGGCGACCAATCCCAGCGGAATGAGCAGGCGGGTGGGGGGCTTTTTGCCCGATTTGACCCGGTTTTCTTTTCCGAAGAGGAACCGGCTCATCACGTAGATTCCGAGGACAAACAGGAATGCGGCGATGTACGGTTTGGCCCGTTCCCCCGGGAGGTTGCTCAGGAAGCAGGCCCCGGTGAAGGCGCCGATCGATCCGGGGATGATCAGCCTCATCACCACGGTTTTGTCCACGTTTCCGAATTTCAGATGGGAGAGGCCCGAGGCGGCCGTCGTCACCACCTCCGCCATGTGGATCGAGGCGGAGGCCACCGCCGGCGCGATCCCGAACAGGAGCAACAGGGAGGTGGAGGTGACGCCGTAGGCCATCCCCAAGGAGCCGTCGACCAACTGCGCGGCAAAACCGATCAGCGCGAAAACAATCAATTTTTTCACATCATCCACTCCTTCCGGCCCGTGAGAAGGGAATCTCGAGCGATTTAGTCGACTTTTCGACCACGTAATCATTCATATGTGGTGGACCTCGTGCCGGTGCCGGTTTCGCAGCAGTTTCAACGCCAGTACTATTTCTTCGGCCCTTTGTTCCGGCGCGTCGATAGATAGGGCGGTTCGGTTTCCCCAATAAAACAAATAAAACAGGTAAACAAACTAAAATAAATTCCGATTTAAATACTTAGTTTTTAGAGAATATTACCTCCCGCAAAGCGGCGTGTCAATAGGGGGGAGAATGGTTTTACTTTTTTGGAAACTTGCCGCGTCCCTTTCGTTCGCCGGCCGGAGATGGCGTCCCGGCGGTTGTCGAGCCCTGTTCCCGCAAGGAATCGAACCATTCCCTGTCGAAGCTTATTTCTGTCGATTCTCAATACTTCGATACGGAGGGATCGTCCGTGAGTGGGAACGGGAGAAGGATCGCCGCATTGGCAATGACCATGGTTCTCTTTGTCTCAGCGCTCTTTTTGGGGAATGCAACCGTCTCGGCGAATGCGTCCTGGGATCAAGAGATTCTCTCCCGGGTGAATGCCGACCGGGCCCTTGGGCATGTCCGGGTTTTGTCGGATCAGATCGGCCCGCGGGTCGGCGGATTGGAGTCGGAAAAGAAGGCGGCCAAGTACATCGCTTCCCAGCTCAGGAAACTCGGATATGCGGTCGAGGAGCAGCCGTTTTCCGTTCCTGACCAATATATTGGTTATGTTCAATCGGGAAAAGAGAAGTGGCAGGTGGGCGCTTCGCCCGAAGGGCGGGTCACCGGCAAAAAACCGGTTTCCGGCGATGTGATCTATGTCGGGAAGGGGCTTTCCGGGGAAGATTATGCGGCGGGCGCGAAGGGAAAGATGGTCCTGATCCAATACGACAGCGCCAACAGAAACGAGCAATTGAAGCGGGCGGTTGAAAACGGGGCCAAAGGGGTGCTGTTTTACAACACCGTGGGCTCCCGGGGGAATTACGGCCCGGCCTTTTCTCCGCGTTTTGAGGAAAAGGTGGACATCCCGGTTCTCGGCATCTCCTTGATCCACGGGCAATGGCTGATCGAGCGGCTGGAAAAGGGCAACGTGAAGGTCAAGGTGAACACGGAGCACCACGGCAATCTGTCATCCTTGAACGTCATCGCCACCCGACCGGCCAAAACGAAAAATCCCCATGCACCCGTCGTGATGGTCACCGCCCATATGGACAGTGTGGTGGGAGCGCCGGGGGCCAATGACAACGCTTCGGGGACCGCGCTGACCCTGGAGCTCGCCCGGGTGCTTAGGAAGCACGGGCCCGGCGTCGAACTCCGTTTCGCCTTTTTCGGATCGGAGGAGCGGGGACTGTTGGGTTCGAGGCATTATGTCAACCAACTGAGTGACGAAGAAGCGGGCCGGATCATCGGGGTATTCAACGCGGACATGGTGGCCACCAGTTATGATCATGTGACTCACCTGTACGCGATGACCGTGGACGGACAGCCCAACCGCGTCGCTGATGCCGCCGTTGAAGCGGGGGAACGCCTGGGCAAGCCCGTCGCCCTCGGCCGTTTCGGTTCCAGCGATCATGTTCCCTTCCATCAGCGGGGGATTCCTGCCGCCCTTTTCATCTGGATGCGGGTCGACAGTTGGGATCCTCTCGTCTACGACATCGAAAAGGTTTATCACACGCCCATGGACACGATTGGGGAAAACATCAGTCCGGAGCGGATGCAAACGGCCCTGGAGGTGATCGGCTCGGCGGTGTCCGAAGTGATCCGGAAACCGCTGCCGCTCCGGGAGCCGCTGCGGAAAGCGGGCTGATTTGCCTGGTGTGGAAAAGAAATGTCAAGCACCCTTCGGGGTGCTGAGGCTGTTGACAAAGAAGGGTCAACAGCCTTTTTTGTTGAATTCGGAATAAAACAATTCCGAAGGAAGGTTTTTATATGTTCAGGACGAACCCATCCAGGGAATTTCAACCCGAAACAGTCAACATAGAAGACCTTGTTCCCCAAGATCACTTGCTTAGAAAAATCAATGAAACCATCGACTTTTCGTTTATCGCGGAAAAATGCCGCCCCTTGTATTGTCAAGATAATGGGCGTCCTTGCATCGATCCGGTCATGCTGTTCAAAATGCTTTTGATCGGTTATTTGTACGGAATTCGTTCGGAAAGACGCCTCATTGAGGAAATCCGGGTCAACATCGCCTACCGTTGGTTTGTTGGTC
>NZ_FOOK01000052.1 GCF_900113175.1 Planifilum fulgidum
TGAAGGTGTTGCGTCGCCGTTATCATCGGAGTGAGCGGTTGTACATTGTGCTGGACAACTTTTCCCCTCACCACCATAAGAAAGTCAAGACTTGGGCCCGTGAAAACAACGTGGAGTTGATCTATACGCCGACATATGCATCTTGGTTAAACCGGATTGAATGTCATTTTGGCCCGCTTCGCAAGTTCGTTTTCGAAGGAAGCAATTATTCATCTCATGATGAATTGGCTAAAGCCATCCAAGCATACATCCGTTGGCGCAACAAAAACAAACATCACGAAGCCATCTTAAAAGAACAAAACAAGATCAAGGTTGCCTGAAGGGGCATTACCTTCCAACCAAGCATTTTTACCGCCAACCCTCCCAAGCTCCCCAGTCTTCTTCTTGAAACGCTTCCTTCCCTCCGTTCCAATCGATGTAGTAATAGGTGATGATAAAGGTAAACAAAGGAAGAAATAAGAGATTCAGGACCAATTGCACCACAGCAATGACGAGAAAACGGGTAGTTAGATATAGAGTGCCGTTCAGGACAACATATTCAACAATCATCTCAAACAAACCGAACAGAAAGACGATGAGGAGCAATTGAAAGAAATGTTTTTTACCCATTCTAAAGGCCCGTTTAAATCCCTTCCACCAATGTTTTTTCTCGATCACAGCTACATAGGGAAAAAGATATAGCCAAACGGCGATTAGAATTCCGGGAACGATAAACAACAATCCACCGAAAGCCGACAAAAACGCATAAAGAATTCCCATGATATAAACGGGAAAAATATGTTCCAAAATACTGCGAAACCCGTCCTTAAACCGGACATCTTCCCCCATCGCATCCCGGTAAGCCAGTTCAATAAATGGTATCTGGGATACGGACAAAGCCAACAACACAAGAAACGCGCGGAAAAAGTGAGCGATGAAAAGAAGATCCAACGCTCCGTAGTATCGAAAAAAATAATTGGTAAATATCAGGGCGAAGAAATAAACCGGAGTGATCAAGAGCAGGCCTAGTATTAGTACGGTCCAAAACCGATGCATCATCAAAAGAAACGCATCCCGGATCTGGTTCATCTCTTCACCTCATTTGCCTTCGCTTTTCTCCTCATCCCGCGGGTTCCTTGTAATGGAGAATACCCACTCAAAGTGCTTTTCTGTATTTTTTTCCCTCCGTATGTCATTCCGTACATCCTCATGCGCCTCCAAATCTGCCTTATTTGTAATCGTCATCGCCTGATGATGTTTTTTTAACCGTCGATAACACCACCAAAAGGGAAAACGGGTAATGGACACCCGTGAGGAAAGATACCCCAAAAACTTCTCCCTTTCTTCATAGGTGGACACCTGAACATCGTGTTGAATGAACAAGCATTCGATGTAGCGATAAAACCGGGATCGAAGTCTTTGAACAAATTCCTCTGTAATCACATAGTGGGTCGATAATTCGTGTAACATTTTCTCTGTGTCTAAGACAATTTCCCGGAGTTCCTGCTGTTTCTCCAGGGCCTTTCGGGGAATGCTCCGGAAGACGTCAAAGGCTGTCTGAATATCCGGTGGCAATGGCTCGTTCAGAATGTCCTGAATCCGGTTCAGCAGCCTCTCCAACTCCTCCCAGTTATATGTCGAACGATTCGCGTAGCGTGGCCCCGCAAGCAAAATCTCCCGAAACATCCCATCCGTGGAGTTGATCATCCTCAGCGGCTTTTTCGCCTCTGAAAACGGTGGAACCGTTCCATCTTCCCGGATGACCAAATACCCTTGGGATGTTTTAGTGGGATTAAACTTTCCACGGACATAGGTGGAATAATAATAAAGTTTGCCCGACACCCACGCCCGACTGGGTCCTACATTTTCGCTTTCTCCCTCTTTCTTATACATTGCCGCTGCTTTTTTCACCGCCTCAGGAACCACCGGGAAGGGCTTTCGGGGTTTTAAATCGGGCCGGATTCGTTTTTTCATTTTCATTCCCCTTTTCTCTATGTTTCAGCGTGTTACCATCCCAACAAGTTTCCAAGCTTCTTTACGCCGCTTTTCACTCCGTTCCATGCCTTCTTAAAGACCTCCCGATGTTTATACCCCCAGCTGACTGCTCCCAGCACTGTTCCCGTTACCATCAATGTAACTCCCAAAGGTGTGGGCCCTGCAAGGGTACCAGCAGCAAAGAGAACGTCCCCTCCGGATCCGATGGCATCGAAAATGGCATCAGTTCGATCTTGTCCTGTAGAATTAATGGCCTTCACCGTGTGCATCACTGTCTCGGTTCCCGAAAGGGTAATATCGACTATCGCAATTCCTTTACCCAATTTGCTGAGAGCAAACCCGTTACTTTTAGCCGCTTCGTTCCATTGCTTCAATGAATTTATCCATTTAGTAATTCCTTTACCTTGGAGTATCTCTCCTCCAGCTCTCGTACCCTCAACAATTCCTCTAAGTCTTTGAAAATCTTGATACTGCTTATAAAGCTGTATCCCTTTGTCGGCACGATCCCAGGTATCATGAATAAATTGCACCTCTTTATACTCATCGGGGAATAAGCCCAATATACCCCGGTACGCGCCAGCCTTGCTAAAATAAATATCTAAACCGGTTAATTTTTTTTGTTGATCAAGGTCATAAAGCGAAACAATACCAAGACCTATATCCTTAAAAGTCCACTTGAAAAATTTCCACCCCGTTGAATCAACAAAAGTATCATTTGAATCGGATTTATTGGAATCCCCTATTGTTCCGGATGAATCAGGCTGGTTTTGGTCCGACTTTGACAGTGAATCCGGTATGGGTTTGTTGTCCGGTATTGGTTTGTTGTCAGGTATGGGAATATTGTCGGGGATGGGCCTGTTATCAGGTATCGGAATATTATCCGGGATGGGCCTGTTATCAGGTATCGGAATATTATCCGGGATGGGCCTGTTATCAGGTATCGGAATATTATCCGGGATGGGCCTATTTTCGGGTATGGGGAATGGATCTGCATAAGCCACTGCCAAGCCTAAAAATGGAGAAATGAGAGAAATAAGATAGATAAATAGAACCATCAAGGCTACAAAACGGGATTTGATCTTCATTGACTCCCTCCAGGATTTAGAAATATAATATATTTAATTTTGTAAGGAACAATTTATAATTTACGTGAAAAAGAGAAATGTGAGGAGAAGGACTCAATTTTTTGTCACACCGCAAGGATTGACAAAAATTGGTCCCTCACCTTTCTACAAATTCTGTCACCCTAATTTCATTGTCTATATTTTTCCTCCATTTCCTTAGCCTTTTCTTCTACTCTTTGTTTTTCCTCACGCTCAGCTTGTTCAAGTTGATCTTTCAATCTCCCAAAATTATCCAATCTATATTTATTAAATAATCTCCACCTATCCCATATTTTTTCATCCAATGTATACTTAGTGCTTTCTTCTTCCAACTTTCCTTTCTCTGCAAGGTAATCTTTTGCCTTAAGCATTCGATCTCTTTCTCTCGCATATTTATCAATCATGGTGACTTCGGCTTTATCTAATGTTTCCCATTTCTCCGACCATAGTTTACTTGCTTCTAGATAGCTTTCTGTCCCCCACATTTCCCACTCATCAGCTAGTCGTTCATACTCCTCTTCCAAATGCTTCCTAAGATCCTCCCCGGTGTTTACCGTGGTGTATTTACCCCCGCCAGCCTCCGCTACCTTCTTCAACGCACGCTGCCCTTCATTGTCCACATCAAAACCGATAATGTTGACAATCGCCTGGATCTCCGACTGGTGCAGCTCCTTTGCCGCCTTAACCGGATCCCCGCCACAGGTCTCGATCCCGTCGCTCACCACGTAGATGATGTTCTCCACTTTCTCCCCCGTCTTCCCGCTCAAATCGCTCTTCGCCTGCTCAATTGCCGCCGCAAGTGGAGTCCAGCCCGTCGGGCGGAACTTGTCTAGTGACTTCTGAAAGGACGACTCGTCATAAGCCCCCAGAGGATAAACCACTTCAGTGCTCTTGCAAGAAAGTTCCTTGTCCTTTTGCTGGTTGCTTCCCTTGTGCCCGTAAACCCTTAGTGCCACCTGGGCACCCTCCGGCAGTTTGGAAACGAAGTTCCGGATCGCCCCCTTAGCCAGGTCCATCTTCACTCCGCCGCTCACCCGGCCAGCCATGCTCCCGCTGGCGTCCAGGAGAATCTCCACGTTCACCTGTTTGGGCAATTCCCCTTCCGGAGTGTTGACGCCTCCGGGCTTCTTAATGTTCGTTCTGATGGTGGTATCAAATTTGTTCAGTATCTCAAGTTCTGGTTTATAATCCTCAGCCAGCAGAGCCACCAGATGGCTGTAAGCTTCATCAGCCGTCAAATTATTGGGCAATTTGTCCAGCTCCGCCTTCACTTTTTCCTCGTCATACTTATCCCCGGCATACTTCCCCGGTCCCTCCCTTAGCATATCCTCCACATTATTAGCCGCTTGCTTTACCTGCGGTTTCGATGAGGCGTTAGTACCCCCGGACTCCTCCTGCTGGGAACAAGCAATGAGAAAAAGAAAAGAGAGAAGCAGCCAGCTGATTTTCCTGAGATTCACCAATTGACACCTCGCAAAAAAGAGGAGAAATAGGTACGTCCTAGCAACAACGATTTTCTTTCTCATATTTTGTTAGTAACAGTGGGGGAGATGGGATTTTCCCCCACCTCCACCCAATCCTCTTTTTTTCTTTTGTCAATTATCATCTTTCTTATTTTGATCACTACCAGAATCTCCGCCGCTATTGATAGCACCATCAACTTGTTTCTCAACAAAAGTCTTTATCTTACTCTGTATGCTGGACGCATTTTCACCACTAAACACATTGTACAGAATACCCGCAAACAGAGCTCCGACGGCAATGATGATGATGTACTCCATTGTTGGAGATCCCTTCTTATTAGACAGAGCCCGTTTGTAACCGAGACCTGAACGAACGATACCCTTAATCCTTTCCTTCATCGTTTGAACTCCTCCTTTCGCTTTTTTATTTGTTTACTTGAAAATCAACCGCAAACCTTTTTCCGAAAACACCACCTCCTTAAAAGCCAACATTTTTAAAGATGCTGTCTTCCCCGATGAAATACTTCAGAACGAAGGAGCCAAACATGAGAAGCATGATGGACGGACCGATGACAAGGCCGCTGACCAGAGAGATTTTCGGGGCGGCTTTTCCCGCCGCTTCTTTGGCCTTCTCGGCCCGCATGCTTCGGATTTCCTCCGCTTGCTGCATGAAGATGTCGGAGACCGGCGTACCCAAATTGTGAGCTTGGATGAGGGACTGGAGAAGGGCCTCCAGCTCGGGGGAAGTGGTCCGCTGCATCAGGGCGCGGTAGGCGCTTTCCCTCTGAACCCCAAAGCGAATCTCCCGGTTCATCCGGGCAAACTCTTCGCTCAAGGGCCCGCTGAAAGTCTGTACGTAATGATTGAGAGCAGCGTCCATGCTCATACCCGCCTGGAGCGTGATGCTCATGATATCAAGAAAGTCCGGAATCTCGCGGCGTATTTTCTCCTGACGACGTTTCGCAATGCGCCGGACGAGCCAGATCGGCGACATGTAGCCTGCAAAAATACCACATACCAAAACGATCGGTCCCATCGGCAATCCGAGGAGGAAGTACAACAACCCAAAACCCCCGAAAAGTATTACCCCTACGAGCTTGGCTCCCTGGAGCCGGTCAACTGTCAATCCGTAAGGATACCCCGCCTTGACCAAAATATCTTCCAGCTCCTCCGGTTCACTTAACAGCTGTATCTTTTCCCCCGTCGGAGCCAATCGATCAAACCAAGTATGGAGCGTTTTCAGCCAATCTCCCGTTCTGCTGGACTGTTCCACCAGCGGATGGATCTCTTCTTCCAGATACCGGTGCAGGGATTGGTGTTTGCTTTGGAAAGAAACATAGGAGACCAACGAAAAAAGCATCGCCATCCATGCAAAGATCACCACAAGCAGAATTCCTTCGAAACCCATCCCATTATCTCCCTAAATTTCGATGTTGGAAATCTTCCGGACCAATAAAACACCTACGATCTGCAACACAATAAAGATCCCGGCAATGATCATTCCGAAAAAGGTGGTAAAGAGATCAAAGAAACCGTCTATCATCCGACTCATCATAAATACAATGAAGACGGAAATGACCGGAAGCATGTAGGCGGAATAACGGGCTTGGGCGGTGACGGAACGGATTATTTGACTGATGATTTTCCGCTCCTCCATCGTGCTGGCCATCTGGGCCATCACCCGGGCCAGGTCCCCCCCAGAGCGCTGCTGGATGATCAAGGCGTTGACAAAGACGTGCAGATCCTGGGAGTATACACGCTTCAGCAGCTCCTGAAGGGCACCCTCCAAGTGCCGACCCAGCTGGAGCTCCTGCACCACAATCTCCAGCTCCTTCCGGATTGGAGACGGCAACTCCTTGACTGCCAGTTCCAATCCCTGGGGGATGGAGAGTCCCGCCCGTGCGGCGCTGCTCAAAAGCCGGCAGGCTTCCGGCAGCTGATTATCGATTTTGGAGACATAGAGGTGTCTGCGGGAAAGTAGAAACAAATTGGATGCCACCGGGGCGAGGGAAAGACCAATAACCAAGCATATCAACTGATTGATTTCCAAAAACCAGCTTAGAAGCAGTCCGAATAGGAAACCGCCCACGAGAACGATCCCGCCGTACTCCGCCGGGCGCAGCCGGACGCTGGCCCGCTCCAGCTTGGGCTGCAGTTTCTTCGCCCAGGCCATCTGATCAAGCCATTCCACCAAAGAATCGGACCAGCGCACGTCGCTTCCCCGCTTGATCCACCGGCTCACCCGCTCCCGGGTCTTCGAGCGCTCCCGGTACATATTCAGCAGGAAATAAAGGGACCAGACCGCAAAGAAGAGGGACCCCCCTGCCAGCAGTGCGGACAGACCACCGACCATCAATCCATCCCCCTTTTCTTCGGCGTAAAGATGGCCGGATCCACGGGAACGCCGTAGGCCTTCAACCGCTGGAGGCAGCGGGGACGAACGCCGGTCGCGGTGAAATAACCTTCCACCGCCCCCTCATCCGTCACCCCCGTCTGTTCGAAGCGGAAAATTTCCCGCAGCCGAAAAGTGCTGTCCTCGCTCTTCTCCATTTCGGAAATGGAGAGCATTTTGCGCTTTCCGTCGGGCAGGCGGCCGATCTGGATGATGAAATCGATCGCGCCGACCAAATATTCCCGAATGACGGAGGAGGGAAGCTCCGCGCCGGACATGATCACCATCGCCTCCAGCCGCCGCAGGGCGTCCTCGGGAGAGTTGGCGTGAACGGTGGTCAGGGAACCTTCGTGACCGGTGTTCATCGCCTGGAGCATGTCGAAGGCTTCGGCGCCGCGCACCTCCCCGACGATGATCCGGTCGGGACGCATCCGCAAGGCGTTCCGCACCAGCTGGCGGATCGTCACTTCCCCCTTCCCCTCCACGTTGGGGGGACGCCCCTCCATCCCGGCGACGTGGGGATGGGGAATCCGCAATTCGGCCATGTCCTCAATGGTGATGATCCGCTCATCCTCGGGGATATAGCAGGCCAAGGCGTTGAGCAGGGTGGTTTTCCCGCTGCCGGTTCCCCCGGAGATGATCAGGTTCAGCTTGGCCTTGACGAGACTGGTAAGAAACTGGGCCATCTCCGGGCTGAGGCTGCCGAATCCGACCAATTCGTCCAGGTAGATCGGTTCCTTGCGGAATTTCCGGATGGAGAGCAGGGGGCCCTTGAGGCTGATCGGCGGAATCACCGCATTCACCCGGCTCCCGTCGGGGAGACGGGCATCCACCATCGGCGAGCTGACGTCGATCCGGCGGCCGATGGGGGCGACGATCCGGTCGATGACATTCCGCAGGGATTCCTCACTTGAAAACTGGATGTCGGTCTTGTACAGCTTCCCCTTTTTCTCGTAAAACACTTCGTTGGGCCCGTTCACCATGATCTCCGTGATTTCCTCATCCTCCAAAAGGGGCTCAAGGGGCCCGTAACCGACGGACTCGTCAATGATGCGACCGATCAATATGTCTCGTTCATGCCGGGGAAGCACCACTTGCTCTTCGGCCAGGTAGCGTCCGATCAGCCGGTCCAGGGTGACCCGGAGCTCCGAGGACGACATCCGGGTTAGCTTCTCCAGATCCGTTTCCCTGAGGAGGCGCGCCTTGAAGTGCTGGGCCAGCTGTTCGATGCGTGACTCGTTCACCGGTCTCCGCTGGGAAGAAGAACGCGGGGAAACCGGCCGGACTTGCGAACTGCTGCGCATCTTGGCCCGTTTGAAGAGGGACACGTGGAGGCCTCCTTTCACCTATTAACTTTAATCCAGGTCCAATTGCTGCTCATCCAGATTGGAAGGAAGCGATTGGTTGCCTGCACCGTTGGGGTTTTGATTTCCCTGATTCTGCTGATCTTCCGGCTTCTCCACTTTGTCGGGCACTTCTTGGTTGATGGAAACTTTTTCCTTGGATTTTTCTTGGGGCGCCTTTAGAATGCGAACGGATTGAGCAAAATTCTGGGCATCGATGAACCGCTTCGCCTCTTCCAGGGTCATCTCCAGCCAAACTCCCGAAAATTTGCCTTCCTCCCCTGAAGCGGCCGCGACCAACACATCGGTGTCAAAGATCACCGTTCGCTTCGACCCGTCATCCCCTCCCCAGGAAACAATGATGTCGGCGCGGTCCTGGGCATTGAGGGGCTGGTCAAACACAATGCGGTCCGAAGCGGGCACGTATACCAGGCGTTTGTTCCCACTTGTGCCCAGCTCCTTGGCCGGTTTCAACAGATTGCCGTCCAGCACATCTCCCTTTTTCAGAGGGACGATTGTCACAAATTCATCGATCTTATTCAGGTTGGTCACCGTCGACTGCTGAACAAACTTCTGGGGGACTTCCACCGCTTCAAACTGTTCCGGCTTCAGGGGCTGGCGGGGCTGGATGTCCGTCTTCGCCACAAAAACCGTCACTTGATTTCCCAGCTGGGATTCCACCGCGCTGACGCGCTGCATGAAAAGGACCCCTGCCAACGCGGCCAAAACGAGAGAAATAATGGCAAAGATGATTGCTCTGCGTTTCGCATCCTGCATGGATTTGACACCTGCTTGCCTTGAGTTTTCATTAAGTTTCAGTCAGCGATGAAGCACAAGAGCCTTTATGAGGCAGAACGTCCGGACTGCTGAGCCAACAGGGCGCGAGCCAGCTTCTGCACATCCCGGGCGAAGGGGGATAGACCGCGCTCCCGGCGGGATGTTCGCAGGGGATGCCCCCGGTTGATCGCCTGCTGGATCCGCTTGAAATCTTCCTGGAATATGCCGGCCACGGGGAATCCGAAATGCTGCTGAACATCCCGGGCATCCAGTTCCGAATCCCGGCTCACCCGGTTCAGCAAAACTTCCAGCCGGTCGGTCGGATCCACATTAATCTTGGCGTACAGATCCAACACCCGGGAGAAGATGCGGAAAGACAGGGCGTCCGGGGTCATCACATAGAAGATCCGGTCCGCCTCCTCCAGGGCGGTGTAGGAAATCGGGGTCATCTCCGTCGGCAGATCGACCAGGACGTAATCGTAATAGAGCCGTGCGGCCCGGAGCAGGCGCTCCACGTGCTCCTCCCCGATCTGTTCGCCGATTTCCGCATCGGCGGGGCTCACCAGGACCTCCACCTGGGAATGGGGTTCCACCACGGTGACGCTGCGGATATGGTTGTCGTTCAGCTCCTGCAGCACCGGGGTCAGGTCGTAGAGGGTGCGGTCGTTTTCCACTCCCAGGTAGGTTTCCACTCCTCCATACTGCAGGTTGAGATCGACCAAAAGCACGCCGACCGTGGACTCCAGCATCAGCGTCTGGGCCAGCGTGGAGGCCAGCAGGCTGCGTCCGCAACCTCCCTTGCCGCTGGTAAAGGCGATCACCTGTCCGCGCCCCCAAGCGAATTCGGCGGCGGCTTCCCGGCTCCCGCTGCCCAGCTGCCAGGCCCTCAGCGCGCGCCCCAACACGTCTTCCAGGGCGTTGATCTCCTCCGGCAGGAACAGGAGATCAAAGGCGCCGGCCCGGTTGACATCCCGGGCGCGGATGGGATCCCGGCGCTCGGCGAGATAAATGATGAGTGCATCGGAAACTTCCCGTTTGATGAGGGGAATCAGGGCGATGCCGGATCCATCCTTCCGTTCATGGAGCAAGACGATATCGGGTTGCAGGCGGGAAATTTCGTGCCGCACCTCATCGGGATGAATATGTAAATGCTGCGGAAACATCCCCTTCACCCGGGCGGCGATATCCTGGGCATAGGCAGGATCTTCGCTGATGAGCAACAGTTTGACGTCAGCGTTCAAATTTCGGTCCTCCCCTGTTTGACGTTGTCGAGTCGACCATCCATAAGCCGATCATTGCCGCATGAACCGTCACAAGGACAATGAAACGGGAAATTTGCAATGGGCATTACAGATCTCCGGCTCTCATCAAGCCCCGGATGAGGACAAAAATTGGATAATGTAAAAGGAACCGTTAAGAACTCTCATATTCCACAATAATCTCATCGTTTGACATTATATCCCCATATCCTCCCAATTGGCAAGAGTTTCCCACCAACAACAAGATTAATTGTTCGGCATATTTTCGATTTTTCCCGAGAAATGCGTTCCTTTGAAAAGGGAAGGCTTTCATCCCTTGTAAGAAGAGCTGCTCCCCGCCGACCAGGCTTCACGAATAAAAGCATGAAGAAATGCGTGGACAACGGCGAGAATCACGAACACCGACGCGCAAAGGAAGACCACGAAAGCCTTCCGCGATGCATATCGACCAAACCATTGTGCCCAAAGAACCGCCAACCCTCCCAAGGAGCCGAAGGCGACCAACAGTTTTCCCGCCGGTGTTTTGGGCCTTTGCAGTTCGTCCATGACCCACCCGCTGTACCGATGACCCGCGAGAATGCCCAGCAGGAAGATGCCCAGCACGAGAAGAAACACACCGACCGATCCATGCATGATGCGCGCTGCCAGAATCGCGGCCAAAATCGCTGAAACATCCACATGAGTCAATCCGAACAGGATGCGGAACTTCCGGGAACGATGCCACCTTTTCGCCCTGCTGAACAAAACAAACAGGATCAGCAGCGCGCAATAAATACCGCCAAGAACAGCGATCGTCAGGGACGTTTCCGGGATGAAAGTGACCGCGATCAGCATAAATACGGGAAAAACAATCCCTTGATACACGCCGTAAGTCTCTTCTTTTTCCGATTTGTTTCCGAAACCCATGATCTCCCCTTGCCGTCATTCAAATTCTCTTTGCCCGTCAGCTTCAGTCAAAATGCCGAAACCTCTTCTCATCCTTTTTCCGGCCAGCCCGCCCGGGCACCGGCATGAACAATGACAAGAACCAACAGGATACAGGCGCAGAGAAAGGCAGCAACGGCCACGCCCGATACATATTGCGAAAACCAGTAGGAAAGAAGTCCGGCCAGCCCCCCTCCCAGCGATCCCAAAGCGAGCAACAGTTTCCCCAACAGGGTTTTCGGTTTTTTCAGTTCGTCCACGATCCTTCGGCTGTACCAATGACCCGCGAGAATGCCCAACAGGAAGATGCCCGTCACAAAAAGAAACACAACGGCCGACCCCTTCAGCATTCGGGCCACGACAATCGCTGTGAAGATGGCGGTGGTGTCCAACTGGATCAGCAGCCACAGCGTGCGAAATTTTATGGAACGGTGCCACTTTTTTGCTTTGCTGATAAATACAATCAGGATCAGCAAAGCGCAATACAGGCCGCTGAACACGGCGATCCACAGCGACGTTTCCGGCACAAAAACGGCCAGGAACAAAAAGAATATGGGGAGAAAGATCGCCTGATAAATGCCGTGAGTCTCGTCCGCCTCCGGTTTGCTTTCGAAAGCCGCGGTTTTTCCACACGCCGCATCGGTCTGTCCCCTCGATCCGTTGCGTGTCGCTATCCACTCTTTACTTAAGAAATCCGATCCATCCGTAGGAAAGAATCAATCCGGCCAGGATATAGGGGGCAAAGGGGATCTCCGCCTCGCCCTTGATCTTCTCCCGGCGCAACAGCTTCCGCGCCAGGATGTAGAGGGCGGCCAATAGATGCGAAAGGATGAATACCAACAGAAACTTCTCAAAACCGAGGGCCAGCCCGATCAGGCCGAATACCTTGATGTCCCCCCCTCCGATGGCCTTCCCGCCGGTCATCACCGCCACGGTGGCCAGGGCGAAGGTGACGCCCACTCCGGTGAGGAGGTAATCCCACCAGGGTTCTTCCCGAAAAAAGAAGCGGACGGCCGCCACCGCCCCCAGACCGACCAGCACGAACCGGTCGTAGATCAGCCGCTCGCGCAGATCGGTGATCGTTGCAAAGATCAAAACAATGATCAAAACGACGAAAACGAAATGTTCCGCCAAATGCACACCGTTCATCCTTTGATGTAATTAATTGATAAATCCATTCGTTATGCAATTATTATAGACTTTACTAGTTGGAGAAACAAGGTAATCTAAGGAAGTCTATAAAAATACGACAAAATGACTACAAGCTATTTCAAAAACATGATCTGCCAATGTAAAATGGAAGTATGAGTACGAGACATGAGCTGACAGACGAACAATGGGCTGTGATTGAACCTCTTCTTCCCAAACCCAAACCGGGACCCGGACGTCCGCCCGCAGATCCGAGAAAAACCCTGAACGGAATTCTCTACGTCTTGAAAACCGGTTGTACTTGGGCGGACATGCCCCGACAATATGGTTCTCCCACCACCTGTTGGCGGCGATTGAAACAATGGTCGGAAGACGGAACATGGGAGCGGATTTGGCGCGCGCTGTTAAGTCGAATGGATGCGGAAGAGAAAATCG
>NZ_FOOK01000053.1 GCF_900113175.1 Planifilum fulgidum
CATGGGTGATTGGGAGCAGGCTTACGAGGTTTCGTAACGCCTGCCTTTTCTTTTTCCGGCTTCGAAGCAGGCTTTCGAACCGGTTTTTCCACCCGCTTGACGAACAGGATCTCCCCGCTATGCTCGATGCACACCGAACCGTCCAGGGTCTGGCGAACCTCCACCTCCGTTTTGAGCGGAAGGATGCGGTCGGATACGATCTTGTACGTGTGTCCTTGGTACGAGATCGTTTGACCCGAACCCACTTTCCGGTATACCCCCCGGTAGCAAAGGATGTGCTTCAGGGCGCGGGGGTGGGTGTAAGGGACGAAGGCAGATTCTTTTTCAGCCGGTTCCACGGCGAACAGCCGATTGTGTTTTTCGATCAACTCGGGCAGAACCTCGTTTCCTTCGTCGACGGAGCCGACCTTTCGTAAACGGAGCTCAATGATCCAGCGGTCCTGTGTCGTCTGGAAGCATCGCTCAATCCGGCCCTTAGCTTGTGGAGACAGGGCTTTGATATGCTCGATCCCCAATTCCTCCAGGGCCAGTCCAAACTGCGTTTTTTGGGGACTGAGACCCGCCAGCTCCTGTTTCACCGTCAATGTCTCGTTGGGGGACTCGAAGATACGGTGGCGATCGGTATAGACAGCGACAGGAAGGCCATGCTTTTGGATCACATCCGTGAGGAGACGGAAATAGCCTGTCAGGTCCTCCGTGGGTTGGAACCGGGCCGCCAGGATGGCACCGGTGGCATCATCCACCGCTTTCAACAACACGCAAGGCTCTCCCCGGTCTTCAAACCAGGCATGGGGGCTGGCATCGAGGTGAACCAACAAGCCGGCTTGCGGTTTTCGCGGCCGGGGACGATGGGCTTTGGGGGGACGGCGTTTGCGTGCCGGTCGGATCCCGGCGGAGCGCAGGACTCGCCGCACGGTGGAGGGACTGACCCGGATGCCCTCGTACTCCGCCAGCAATTCAGCAAAATGATGGTCGTTGGATCCTTTATACCGTTTGCTTTGGTACAACTCCACGATAGTGTGTCGCAGGTCTTCCGACAAGGCATGCGCCGGTTTTCTACCCCGGTTCTTATGTACAATCCCTTCTTCCCCCTCCTGAAGAACCCGGGCTTTGATCCGGTACACCTGACGAACGCTGAGCCCCAACAGCATAGCGGCTTCACGAGTGGTGATCTGTTGATGAAGGAGACGTTGGATGACAGCCAATCGTTTGACTTCTTTTCTGCTCATGGTAATCGTCTTTTCTCCCATAACTGACATTTTCTCAGACGCGTTATGGGATGACAATATCACAGACGCACAACACCTCGCCGGGAAAAGGGATTGACGCCTCGGATGGCGAGTGTTAAACTACAGGGAACGGACTTCTTTAGCGTGCTAAAGCGATCGTCGGAGGGTTTTTGCATGGGAAAGCTGCGCCAGTTTGAAAAACCGACCGGATTTCGCGATTTTCCCCCGCCGACGGCGGCCAAGAAGCGGCTTTTGGAGCGGCGGGTGCAGACCTGTTTCCAGCAGTGGGGGTACCGGGAAGTGCTGACGCCGACCCTGGAGTACTTCGACACGGTGGGGGCGGCCAGCGCCATCCCGGAATACAAGATGTTCAAGCTGATCGACCGGGAAGGGAAAACCCTGGTGCTTCGCCCCGACTTGACGGCGCCCATCGCCCGGATGGTTTCTTCGGTGATGAAGGACGAACCGCTTCCGCTTCGCCTCTTTTACCACGCCAGCGTGTTCCGGGCCCAGGACGATTCGGCGCGGACGGTGGAGTTTTTTCAATCCGGAGTGGAGTTGGTGGGGGACCCCTCGCCGGAGGCCGATGCCGAGGTGATCGCCTTGGCGGCGGAGGCCCTCTCCGCCTGCGAAATCTCGTCCTTTCAACTGGCGGTCGGACACGTGGAGCTGCTGGATGCGCTCCTGCAGGAGCAGGTGGAGGATCCAGGGCAGGTGGAGCGGCTGAAGGAACGCCTGGGTGCCCGGGATGTGGTGGGGTACAAGGAGCAGGTGGCGCAGCTGGACGTGTCTCCGGAGGGAAGGGACTTGCTCCTTCGCCTTCCCCACCTGAGCGGGGGAAAGGACCGGCTCGAGTTTCTTCGCCCGCAAATGCGTTCCCGCCGGGTGGAAAACGCCGTCCGACACCTCCGGGAGATGTGGGAGGCCCTGGAGGATTTCGGGGCGAGCCGCCATGTGGTATTGGACCTGAGTCTGGTGGGCAGCCTCCATTACTACACCGGCGTCTATTTTGAAGGGTACGCCCTCCCTTCCAGCTTTCCCCTGGTGAGCGGCGGGCGGTACGACCGGTTGCTGGAGCGCTTCGGACGGCCCGCGCCGGCGACGGGGTTCGCTCTGAAGACGGACCGGCTGATGGAGGCGAGCCCCGCCGCGGACCGGGAGATGGAACGGGTGGCGCTTTTTTATCCCCGTTCCGCCCGGAGGGAGGCGATCCGTCGGGCGCAGGAACTCAGAAGGGAAGGAAAAGCGGTGATCCTGCACGTTGCCGACGATAAGGACCCGAAGACGGAGATCGATGCCGACCGCGTCGTCCGGTGGGAGGAGGGAGAAGATGGCCGGTGACACCTTGACCATTGCCATGCCCAAGGGGCGGATTTTGCGGGAAGCGCTGGAGCTCTTCGAGGCGGCGGGGTATCCCGTGGAGGAAGGGGCGTTTGAGTCCCGCAAGCTGACGGTCACCCTGCCGGAAGCCGGCCTCTCCTTTTTCCTTTCCAAACCGGGGGATGTGCCCACGTACGTGGAGTACGGGGTGGCCGACCTGGGAGTGGTGGGGAAGGATGTGCTGATGGAGGAGGGGCGCGATGTTTACGAGTTGCTCGATCTGGGGATCAGCCGGTGCCGGATTGCCGTCGCCGCCCTTCCCGATTGGCGCCCTTCCCTCCATCCTCGGGTGGCGACGAAATATCCGCGGATTGCCGGACGCTACTTTTTGGAGCAGGGGGAACAGGTGGAAATCATCCGGTTGAACGGTTCCGTGGAGCTCGCACCGCTGATCGGGCTGGCCGACCGGATTGTGGACATCGTTTCCACCGGGCGCACCCTGCGGGAAAACGGCCTCGTCGAGCTGGAGACGGTGTCCGTCGTGACGTCCCGCCTGATCGCCAACCGGGCCAGCTTTCGCCTGAAGAGCGGGGCCGTGGACCGGCTTTGTTCCCGGCTGGCGGCGGTGACGAAGGAAGGAGTGAGAACATGATCCGGGTGGTCAAGCCGGAGGAATTGGATACGCGCAGGCGGGAAAGCGATTTGCCTGCCGATCAGGAGCGGAAGATCCGGGAGATTCTCTCCGCCGTCCGGGCGGAGGGGGACAGCGCCCTCCGGCGGTACACGGAGAAATTTGACGGCGCTTCCCTCCGGGACCTCCGCGTGACCGAAGAGGAGATCGACGCCGCCTATGAACAGGTGTCCGCCGAATGGCTGGAAGCCCTGCGGGAAGCGGCCCGGCGCATCCGCCGATACCATGAGCGGCAGAGGCGGAATTCCTGGATGGATTCGGAGTCCGACGGAACGATACTGGGACAGCTCATCCGCCCCCTGGAGCGGGTGGGCGTGTACGTTCCCGGCGGACGGGCCGCTTATCCTTCGTCGGTGCTGATGAACGTGATTCCCGCCCGGGTGGCCGGGGTGGAGGAAATCGCCATGGTGACCCCGCCCCTTCCCGACGGGAGCATCCATTCTCCCACCCTGGTGGCGGCGCGGGAGGCGGGAGCGACGGAGATCTGGAAGGTGGGCGGAGCCCAGGGGATCGCCGCCCTGGCTTACGGGACGGAAAGCATCCGGCGGGTGGACAAGATCGTCGGCCCCGGCAACATCTACGTCGCCTATGCGAAGCGGCTGGTGTACGGCACGGTGGACATCGACATGATCGCCGGGCCGAGCGAAATCGTCGTCATCGCCGACGAAACGGCCGATCCCGCATACGTGGCCGCCGACCTCCTTTCCCAGGCGGAACACGATCCGATGGCCAGCGCCGTGCTGATCACCCCCTCTTCCGCCTTGGCCGAACGGGTTTCCCGGGAACTGGTCAAACAGTGCGAGGCTCTGGAGCGGAGGGAGATCGCCGGCCAATCCCTGCGGGATCACGGGGCGATCTGTCTCACGAAGGATCTGGCGGAGGCGGTGGAGACGGCCAACCGGTTGGCCCCCGAGCATCTGGAGCTCCTGGTGGCCGACCCGTGGCGCTGGATCGGTCGGGTCAAAAACGCCGGCGCCGTCTTTCTCGGGGAGTACAGCCCGGAACCGGTGGGAGATTATTTCGCCGGCCCCAACCACGTTCTCCCCACCAACGGAACGGCCCGCTTCTTTTCTCCCCTGTCCGTGGACGATTTTGTGAAAAAGACCAGCCTGATCGCCTACAGCCGGGAGGCGCTCCTGCGGGACGGCCCTCGGGTGATCGCCCTGGCGGAAGGGGAGGGGCTGGGCGCCCACGCCGAATCGATCCGCGTTCGCCTCGACCGGGAAGGAGGGGAAAGGCGGGATGGCTGATCGCGCCGCGACGGTTCACCGCAAAACGAAGGAAACGGAGATCACCCTGACCCTGGATCTGGACGGGTCGGGGAAGACGGAGCTGGAGACGGGGGTTCCCTTTCTGGAGCACATGCTGGATTTGTTCGCCAAGCACGGACTGTTTGACCTGCGGGTGATGGCGAAAGGGGATGTTCACATCGACGACCACCATACGGTGGAAGACATCGCCATCTGCCTCGGGACCGCCCTGCGCCGGGCCCTGGGGGACAAAGCGGGCATCCGCCGCTACGGCCATGCCGTCATCCCGATGGACGAGTCCCTGGGCCAGGTGGCGGTGGATCTGTCGGGTCGCTCGCACTTGGAGTTTCGGGCCGAGTTTCCCGCCCTGCGCGTGGGAACCTTCGCCACGGAGCTGGTGCACGAGTTTTTCTGGAAGCTGGCGATGGAGGGGCGGATGAATCTCCACGTTCTTCTCCATTACGGCCGGAATACCCACCACATGATCGAATCCCTGTTCAAAGCCCTGGGCCGGGCCTTGGACGAGGCCACCCGGGTGGATCCCCGGGTTCAGGGGATTCCGTCCTCCAAAGGGGTGCTTTAGCATGATCGCCGTCATCGATTACGGAATGGGCAACCTGCACAGCGTCAGCCGCGCTCTGGAGCGGATGGGCTTTCCCTATACCGTCACCTCCGATCCGGAAACCGTCGAAGCGGCCTCCGGGCTGATCCTTCCCGGGGTGGGCGCCTTCGGGGACGCGATGCGGGAGCTGACGGAACGGAAGCTCGTCGGGGTGATCAAGCGGGAGGCCTTCAAAGGAAAGCCCCTGCTCGGGATCTGCCTCGGGATGCAGCTTCTGTTCACCGTCAGTGAAGAGCACGGCCACCACCAGGGACTGAACCTCCTTCCCGGCCGCGTGGTGCGGTTTCAAGGGGATTTCAACATCCCCCACATGGGCTGGAACCACCTCACCTTCACCCAGTTTCATCCCCTCCTGTACGGATTGGAAGAGGGATACGCCTATTTCGTCCATTCCTATCACGTGCTGCCCGACAACCGGGAGGACATCCTGGCCGTGACCGACTATCACGGTCCGGTGACGGCCATCGTGGGCAGGAACCGGATTTTCGGCATGCAGTTTCATCCGGAAAAGAGCGGAACTCTGGGGCGGGAGCTGCTTCGCCGTTTCGCTTCCCTCTGCGAAGCGGAGGTGGGGACCCCATGAGTTTCACCCTCTATCCGGCGGTGGACCTGCGGGGAGGAAAGTGCGTCCGGCTGTATCAGGGAGATTACGGAGCGGAAACGGTTTACGACGAGGACCCGGTGAGAGTGGCCCGGAAGTGGCGGGCGGAGGGAGCCGGGTGGCTGCACGTGGTCGATCTGGATGCGGCCCGCACGGGGGAGCCGGTCAATTTGCCGGTGATCCGGGAGATGGCCTTAAGCGTCGACATTCCCCTTCAGGTGGGCGGAGGGGTCCGGTCGATGGAGAGGCTGGAGCTCTTGTTTTCCGTTGGCGTCGAGCGGGTGATCCTCGGTTCCGCCGCCATTGACGATCCCCGGTTTGTCCGGGAAGCCCTCGCCCGTTACGGGGATCGCATCGCCCTCGGCATCGATGCCAGGGGCGGCCGGGTCGCCACCCACGGATGGCTGAGGACCACCGAGGTGACGGCGGAGGAGCTGGCCAAGGAAATGGTCCGCCACGGTGCCGAAACCTTCATCTTTACCGACATTTCGCGGGACGGAACCCTGTCCGGCCCCAACGTGGAGGCCATCCTTTCCCTGGCCCGGGCCTGCGGGAAACCGGTGATCGCCTCCGGCGGGATTCGCGATGCGCAGGATCTGCTTCGACTGGCCCGGCATGCCGGGGAAGGCGTGGCCGGAGCCGTGGTCGGACGCGCCCTTTACACGGGAGGACTGGATCTGGGTGAAGCCTTGAAGCTTCTATCGCGGGAAAGGGGGGAGGACGGTCGGTGATCACCAAACGGATCATTCCCTGTCTGGACGTGAAGGACGGCCGGGTGGTGAAGGGAGTCTCCTTCGTCAATCTGAAGGATGCCGGGGATCCGGTGGAGCTGGCCGCGCTGTACGACCGGGAAGGGGCTGACGAACTGGTCTTCCTGGATATTTCCGCTTCCCAGGAGGGAAGGG
Organism: Planifilum fulgidum; assembly: GCF_900113175.1. Taxonomy (NCBI): domain Bacteria; kingdom Bacillati; phylum Bacillota; class Bacilli; order Caryophanales; family Thermoactinomycetaceae; genus Planifilum; species Planifilum fulgidum. The sequence goes on from NZ_FOOK01000053.1 coordinate 6,619, forward strand.
GGACGATGGTGGATGTCGTCCGGGAGGCGGCGGCCGAACTGAGCATCCCCTTCACTGTGGGAGGGGGGATTTCTTCTCTGGAGGACATGTTCCGCCTTCTCCGCGCCGGTGCGGACAAGGTGTCGATCAACACCGCCGCCGTCCTCCGTCCGGAACTGGTGGAGGAAGGGGCGCGCCGCTTCGGCAGCCAGTGCATCGTGGTGGCCATCGATGCCCGCTGGGATCCCGGAAGAAAAGACTGGGTCGTCCACACCCACGGAGGCCGCCGTCCCACCGACCGGTTGGCGGTGGATTGGGCGAAGGAAGTGGTGGAACGGGGGGCCGGGGAGATTCTCCTCACCAGCATGGACCGGGACGGGCAAAAGAGCGGATTTGACCTGGAGCTGACCCGTCGGGTCGCCTCCAGCGTCCGCGTCCCGGTGATCGCCTCCGGCGGAGCGGGCGCCCTGGAGCATTTTTACGAGGTGTTTTCCGCCACCCCGGCGGCCGCCGCTTTGGCCGCGTCCCTCTTTCATTTCCAGGAGCTGCGGATCGGCGAAGTCAAATCTTATCTGAAGGAGAAAGGGGTGAACGTCCGTTGGCCCTGACCCTGGATGTTTCTCAGGTCCGTTTTGATGAACGGGGGCTGGTGCCGGCCATCGTCCAGGATGCCGTGAGCAAGGAAGTGCTGACGCTGGCCTACATGAACGAGGAAGCCCTGCGCAAAACCCTGGAGACCGGGGAAACCTGGTTCTGGAGCCGCTCCCGGCAAAGGTTGTGGCACAAAGGGGAAACATCGGGCAACACCCAGCGGGTTCTCTCCCTCACTTTCGACTGCGACCGGGATGCCCTCCTGGTGCGGGTGATCCCTGCCGGCCCCGCCTGCCACCAGGGGACGGCCAGTTGCTTTGAACAGCCGGATTCCTCCTTCGCGGGAGAAGAACACGGACGCTTCGCCATCCTGAATCGGTTGGAGGCGCTGATCGCATCCAGGGAGGCGGAGCGGCCCGAAGGCTCTTACACCACCTACCTGTTTGAGAAGGGACTGGACAAGATCCTGAAAAAGGTGGGCGAAGAGGCGGCGGAGGTGATCATCGCCGCCAAGAATCGATCACCGGAGGAACTCCGGTACGAAACGGCCGATCTGCTTTTTCATCTCCTCGTGCTTCTGCGGGAAGCGAAGCTTCCTCTGGACGAAGTGCTGGAGGAGCTGTCCCGACGTCACCGGAAAGGCTGAGGGCGTCGGAAACGCTTTGCCGGGAACCTCTGTTGTGGGAGCGGATGACGTGAAGCCGTCTCTCCCGGAGCGTTCTCGCCTTTGATTTCCGGCCGCGGGCCGCGTCCGAGCGGAAGCCGTAGGCCCTTCGCTGTTCGCTGTACGGATCGGACCCGTACAGCTGATAAAACAGTTTTCGGATCCGCCGGGATTGATCGGCGGATTCGCTGGCCAGCTGCAGGATCAGTTTCCTCTCTTCCAGCGTGCATTCTTCGGACAGGCATCGGGTGAGGGCGAGCATGGTGGCGTTGACCCGTTGCAGGCAGTGGATCAACTGTTCAGGAGAAGCCATAGGTGATCCCCCCAGTGATGGATGTCCGCCGGTTCGGCCGGGAAGCGGGAAGCCGGCGACCGGCCGTTTCCATCGTCGCTCAAGATGCGAACATCTGTTCGAGCAACATTTTATCCGATCAAAGGCCGATTGTCCATCGTTTTTTTTGTCGATCGTTGGGGAATTCAGAAAACCGGGGACGATGTTCCGCATCCCTTCCGATGCCGTCCGCGCCCGGAGCTCCATCTGCGGGCATGTTCCCTCCTCCATCCGGGGAATATCTTTGCTGTGGAAAATATGGTATACTTTTTATACCATACCACCGGCCAATCGGCCTGCGCCGAGTGGGGGGAAAATGAAAAAATCAGCAAAGAAACAGGCTCGTTCCAATAAAGTGGTCCGTCTTCGGATGGACGCCGGTTTCTTTTTTGAGCGGGCGGTCCGCTCCCTGGACCGTCACAATTACGACAAGGCCTTGAAATATTTCCGGATTGCCGCCGAGAAGGAACCGGACAATCCGATCAACCTGTGCAATCTGGCGGGGATCCTTTCCGAAATGGGTCGTTTCGAGGAATCGAACGAAGTGCTGGAAAGCATTTTGAACGAAGTGGATCCCCAGCTGCATGAATGTTATTTTTACATGGCGAACAATGCGGCCAACATGGAGGATTTCGATTTGGCCGAGGAATACCTGCTCCGCTACCTGGAGGAAGATCCGGAAGGGGAGTTTGCGGAGGAAGCCAACGAGATGTTGCAGATGTTGGCCTATGAGTTGGGCCGGGAGCCGCGGCAGCCGAATTACGGGGGCAAGTACGCCTGGATGAAGAAGCACGAGGAAGCCCGCCGCCATTTGGAAGAAGGGCGATTCCTGCAGGCGACCCGCGCCCTGGAGGAGCTCGTGGAGCAGCACCCCGATTTCCTGGCCGCCCGCAACAATTTGTCCCTGGCCTATTACTACACGGGGAGATTGGACCGGGCGTTTCAGGAGATCCAACGGGTGCTGGAGGCGGATCCCAACAATCTGCACGCGCTGTGCAACCTGGCGGTGTTGTACCAGCACCTGGGGGAGACCGCCAAAAAGGAGCGCCTGGTGGAATCCCTGAAGAAATGGGTGCCCATGCATCTGGAGCACATGTACAAGCTGGGAACGACGATGGGCATCCTGGGGGAACACGAAACGGCCTATCAGATGTTTCGGCGGCTCCTCAGGATGGAATCCCAACCGGAACCCAGCCTGTATCACTATGCGGCGGCGGCGGCCTTCAACACGGGCCGGCATGCCGAAGCCGAAAGGCATTGGAAGCGGGCGATGGAAGCGGACCCGGAATCGGAGGTGCCGCGCTTTTACCTGAACCAGTGCAGGCAGTGGCTGACCCGGAAAAATGGCCGGACGCCGGTCGTCAGCTACCATTATCAACTTCCCTTTGAGCTGCAGTTCCGACAATTGGCACCCCGGGGGCTGGCCTCCGCGGAGCACGTCAGAAGAAATCCGTTGATCCGTTCCTCCTTTTTCTGGGCGCTGAATCACGGAGACCGGGAGACGAAGCTCCAGGTCATCAAACTGTTCGCCTGGATCGCCGACGACGAAGTGGAGCAGGTGCTGCGCCAATTCGTGATGAAGCCGGAGGAAGAGGATGAGCTGAAGAAAATGGCCCTGCTCGTGTTGAGCCATATGGGGGCCGAAGAGCCTTATCGCGCCTGGATCGGCGGGCGGGAGGTGGAAATCTTTTCCTCCTCCGGCGATCCGGGGCTCTCCGCCTGGATGGAGCAGTGGAAGCGGGTGTTGGAGTGTTGTCTGGACGGAATGCGCGGCCGGTATGACGCCGTCCAGATCAAGGACGCCCAAACCTTGTGGGCCCAGTATCTGGCCCACTGCAAGGCGGATCCCCCGACGGTCCGCAAGGTGGAGGGATGGGCCGCCGCCCTGGAGTATGTGGTGGCCAAAATGCACGGGCTGGCGCTTACCCAGGCGGATGCGGCCCGAAAATACCGGGTGGCGGCCGCCACCGTGGGCCGACATGCCCGGGAATTGGAACGGGTGTGCGATCTTTTCCCCAAGGATGCGGATTCGCGGCAAACAGAGAGAAACTGAGCGCGTCGTCCGTCGCCGGTCGGTGTGTCGTCTGCAAACGGGCGGCTCTCTTTTTGTCCGCCGGGGGATTTTCCTGTCGGCCGGGCTTGCCATGGCTAACGGCTGCGGAATAGGCGGGCGGAAGAGGCGGCGCCTCCCCGGACGGACAGCGGGATCGGGATCGCGTCAAATCGGTCGAAGGCCGGGAGAATTCCTGCGGGAGCGCCGCTTTTCTTCGCCCGGTTAGGGATTTTGAAGACTCGGGTAACCATATTAGTGGGACCGTGGTATGATCTGCAACGATCGCCGAAAGGTGGGTGTCAAATGTCGGAGAACAAAGTGTATGACGTCATCATCATCGGAGCAGGTCCTGCCGGAATGACCGCAGCGGTGTACGCCGCGCGCGCCAACCTGGATACCCTCATGCTGGAGCGGGGCGTGCCGGGGGGACAGATGGCCAACACGGAGGAAATCGAGAACTATCCCGGTTTTGATCATATTCTGGGACCGGATCTCGCCAACAAGATGCTGGAGCACGCCAAGAAGTTCGGGGCGCGGTACCAGTTCGGGGAAGTGAAGAAGATCGTTGACGCCCATCCTTACAAGAAAGTGGTGACCGGCAAGGAGACCTACCTGGCCAAGGCGGTGATCATCGCCTCCGGCGCCGAACACCGGAAACTGGGCGTTCCCGGGGAAGACCGCCTGGCCGGTCGCGGCGTGTCCTACTGTGCCGTCTGTGACGGCGCCTTCTTCCGCGACAAGGAATTGGTGGTCGTCGGCGGCGGCGACTCCGCCGTGGAAGAGGGGGTCTTTCTCACCAAATTTGCTTCCAAGGTGACGATTGTCCACCGGCGTGACCAGTTGCGGGCCCAGAAAATCCTGCAGGAGCGGGCCTTCAAAAACGAAAAGGTGGACTTCATCTGGGACACCGTCGTGGAAGAGATTGTGGGAGACGACAAGGTCACCGGCGTGAAGCTGTACAATCGCAAGACGGGAGAAAGAAGGGAATTCCCCTGCGACGGGGTCTTCATCTACATCGGGATGGATCCCTTGACCGACTGGGTCCGCGATCTGGGGATCACCAACGACGCCGGATACATTGAGACGGACGAGCGGATGCGCACCCGTTTGAAGGGCATTTTCGCCGCCGGAGACGTCCGCGAGAAGACTCTCCGTCAGGTGGTCACCGCCACCAGCGACGGCAGCATCGCCGCCATGGAAGCCCAGCAGTACATCGAAGAACTGAACGAGGAACTCTCCAAGGAGAAAGAAGAAACGGCCCGCCTTTGAATCGCGCGTGGGGGAAAAGCACCGACCGGAAGGTCGGTGAGGCTGTTGACAAAGAAGGGTCAACAGCCTTTTTTGTTGAATTCGGAATAAAACAATTCCGAAGGAAGGTTTTTATATGTTCAGGACGAAC
>NZ_FOOK01000054.1 GCF_900113175.1 Planifilum fulgidum
CTGAAGGTGTTGCGTCGCCGTTATCATCGGAGTGAGCGGTTGTACATTGTGCTGGACAACTTTTCCCCTCACCACCATAAGAAAGTCAAGACTTGGGCCCGTGAAAACAACGTGGAGTTGATCTATACGCCGACATATGCATCTTGGTTAAACCGGATTGAATGTCATTTTGGCCCGCTTCGCAAGTTCGTTTTCGAAGGAAGCAATTATTCATCTCATGATGAATTGGCTAAAGCCATCCAAGCATACATCCGTTGGCGCAACAAAAACAAACATCACGAAGCCATCTTAAAAGAACAAAACAAGATCAAGGTTGCCTGAAGGGGCACTAGAAAATAGGAGAGCAGGCTATTTTTTATAGAGGTTTGAAATGGAAACATAATCAGGAATAAACCTGTCATTGGTGAAGTGCATGATGAAATAAGAGATGTCTCCGGACATCCAACAACCTTGGCTTCATTAGAGCTTCCTAAGTGACGATCGAACTTCGTCTCCGGATGTATCCCAACGAGAAAAGATAAAACCCAGGAATCGTGAGATTGTGGAGGATGCGCTAAAGACATTTTATAAAAGGGAATAGAGACATAATGAAATTTCAATAGACTATCTCCGTGTTCGAAAATTCCGGGTAATGCTTATGCAGATTTGAGAGAAAAAGGATCGTTGATTTGGCGGTCATTTTTTGTGAGACGTTACGGTCTATGACCCGATAATTTTTAGAGCCAACTTCCAAGCAAGAATGAATATTGTTGATTTGGGTGTAAAGTTCTATTGACCATAAGGGATCAGCGGGTATAATTTTCGATAACAGGGTTTGGATTGATATGCAATTTTTCAAAAGACTGGAGGATGCATGAGGAGAAAGGCGTTCTCATGGATGTTGATCCTCTGTTTGCTTATTAGCAGCGGATGTTCCCTGTTTTCTTCGGTGAAAGCTGCGGACAACTCTGCTTCAACCGAATCTGATAAGGAAGAAGTGAAGCAGGCCGCCACCGATGTCGAAGGGATGCTCCGGAAAGGACCGGGCAAGTACGCCGGGGACAAGTACGACGAGGAGAAAGTGAAGGGGAGCTGGACAAGCTGCCCGACAACCTGACGGCGGATGAAGCCTACAACCATCTGGTGGCTCTCTTGGCCGAGGACTATAAGCCGGAGCTCAAGGTTCTGGAAAATTTTGATCCGACGATCAAAAACGGGGAGGCGTAAGTGTTCCGGAAGGGGAGCTGCCCAAGTAAGTGAACGTGGAGATTCACTTGGATGCCAGCGGGAGCATGGCCGGCCGGGTGAGCGGCGGTGTGAAGATGGACCTGGCCAAGGAGGCAATCCGGAATTTTGCCTCCAACAAATGCCGGGGGTGTGAGAGGGGGATGAAAAGAGTTGATTAAACCGCGCAATTCGGATCCCAAGATTCGGAAAGTCGTTGAACAATACACAAGGGAAGGGGAAAAATGGGAAGTCTTCCCGGCTAAATTTTATATCGACGGATCTTACCGTGAGAGCGGGTGCTTTTGTCATGTTTAAATAATGTACACATCAATTGGCGTAAAGGAGTGGTTTATCATCAGGATCTTAAAAAATGTATTATTGATACTATATTATTCAGTTCCTGTATATTTGAGTCTTGAGGTAATTAATGAATGGGTAGTGGATATACAGGAGTCTTTGACTCGAAAATCCGAATACTTTACTTGGGCACCGACTGGACCTTCATACATTCTTTTATCTGCAACTATATTATTTATTTTATGGGCTATTTTTGGATGGTTCCATTTTTTACTTGCGGTGAAAGATTCAAGAGACATTATACCGGGTTTTATGGCTGCCCTGGTTTTCGCCTTTGGATGTACTTTTACTCTTCCATTTTTTCTATTGTCAACTCCTTTTGCTTTTGATAATTATGTCGCTGCAGATGAGGATGGATTTTATCACGATCCTTTTTTTGGATTTGAAGTTGAAATGTATCCTTGGGAAGAATCTCAAGTGATACTTGGTTATCAATATGATCTGTCTACTAAGATAGGTATAAACTACATTATCAAAAGCCGTGAAAAGGAATATGATTTAGGGGAATCGATGATAAACGAAATGCCCTCTGAAAAACAACTTCAGATGTTAAAGGATGTTGACCGTATTGTCCGTGAAAAAGGCGTACCTTTTACTATTCGTTATCAGATCGGACGGAAGGAGTTGGAGTCTTTGAGGTACGATGCCCGTTTAACACAGGAAGATTTTGAGTTTATAATGCAAATGTTTAGAGTGGAAAATCAGTGAGTCAACTTTTAATAATCGGGTGCAAGTCATTTTCTACGGGCTGCCCTTTATAGGTTAGGGCAGTCTTTTTCTTATTTGGTCGTTTTAAGATACGTTTCCCATCAGTAATTCTTGAAAAGAGGAGGCGATTGGGGGCAGCGGTCCGCTTTTTCATGTACAGGATGATGAAAATTGTATTTTAGGGAATAAGGTTCTGTTGACCGCAAGGGATGAGCAGATATAATCTTCGATGACAGACATTGAATTCCTATGGAGGGTTGCAAAACATTGGGGGGGATGGGCGATGAAACGGGAACTTTTATGCCCTTTGTCTGGTTTTCAGCAGCGGATGTTCCCTGCTTTCCGGAAAGAATTCGGATCAGGCTGATGCGGACAAGGATTTGAATGAAGTGGAGGTGAAACAGGCGGCAACGGATGTCGAAGGGATGCTCCGGGAAGGGCCGGGCAAATACGCAGGAGACAAGTACGACGAGGAAAAGGTGAAGGCAGAACTGGACAAGCTGCCCGACAACCTGACGGCGGATGAAGCTTACAATTACCTGATCCCTCTCCTGGCAGAGGATTATAAACCTCATGTTAAGGTCTACGACAGTCTGGATCCCACCATCAAGACCAACGTTAAAACACCAGATGGTGTCAACGCTCCGGAGGGAGAGCTACCCAAACAGGTAAACGTGGAGATTCTCCTGGATGCCAGCGGGAGTATGGCCGGCCGGGTGAGCGGCGGGGTGAAGATGGACCTGGCCAAGGAGGCGATCCGAGATTTTGTCTCCAAACTGCCGGAGGGCGCTCAAGTGGCCCTCAGGGTTTATGGTCACAAGGGAAGCAATCAGGAGAAGGATAAGGAAATCTCCTGCAAGAGCACGGAGGTGGTTTATCCCCTGGGGGCTTACGACAAAGCTACCTTCCAGAAGTCCCTGGGCAAGTTCCGGCCGACGGGTTGGACTCCCTTGGCCGCGGCGATCGAGCAGGCGAAAAATGATTTGAGCGGAAATACGGGAGAAAACGTGGAGAACATCATTTACGTGGTGAGTGACGGGATCGAGACCTGCGGCGGGGATCCGGTCAAGGCGGCGAAGGAGCTGCATGAGTCGGAGATCCAGGCGATTGTGAACATCATCGGCTTTGATGTGGATAATGAAGGACAGCGGGCTCTGAAGAAGGTGGCGGAAGCGGGTGGAGGAAAATACACCACCGTGAACACCGGCGAGGATCTTAGGAAACATTTGGAAGAAGAATACGATCGATTGCGTGAGGAATGGTACATTTGGGGGTTGGATAGTTCTTGGGATGCCCAAATTCAATGGGGAGATAAATGGGAAGAATTATATAACGCTGAACAGGTTATCCTAGATAAATATACAAGAGAAAGAGATAGAATGTTGGCAGCAAAGGATTATTTGCATTCATCCGGAAAACTGCAAAATGATGATGTTGAAAGCGAGTTGGATGATAAGATTTGGAACCGATCTAATCTAATAAGTGATTACAGTAGGGAAACATATTTGAAGTTGAGCGACATGTTGAGAAAAGCAAGGGATGATGAACAGGAAAGAGTGAAAAAGAAAGCTGAAGAGATGGAAAAGAAGTATGACCAGTAAAAGGATAAATTTTTGTCAAGCAAAAGCTGTGCATGATATCTGCAAGCAAATCCGTTTTACGTTGACGGGCAAGAAATTTGGATTTTTTGACCACGGTTCCATTTCCGTTCCGGTCCACTTCATTGGCGATTAAGGATTCAACATCTATTAAGGGTTTATCTGTCAATGGAAGGGGATAAAGGAGGTCTGAAAAATGATGACTTTCTTTAACCCTTTCTATAATGGCGCCGAGTAACGAACAGGATCAATTGAAGGAGGAAGTTGAAGTTTGGCAGCTGGTTTATCACAAGGTGGGTGGTGGAGGATGCGGGATAATCTTACTTGACGAAATTTCACGGAGGGAATGGGATGGGCATAATCAATATATTCATATCAACGGTTCTCGCTCTGATTTATCCCGGAGCGGGGCAGATCTATAATGGCCAGGCCAAAAAGGGCTTTTGGTTTTTCGGGATCGCAGTCACATTATGGTTCTTGTCTGAAACGATTTTTATACGACCCTGGTTTGAATGGATTATTCTCCTTTTTCATATGTGGGCGGTCATCGACGCGATTGTGGTGGCGATCGGGATCTACCGGGGAAAGAGGGACTTGTCCTTTGTGCGGAATTGGAAGGGGTTTGTGAAAATCGCCATTGTTATCGTGGTTCCCCTTTGTCTGCTGTTGGCGAAGGCAGCTTTGGCCCGGTTTGTGCTTTTTAATTACATCGAGCAAGCAAGCGAGCCCGCGGAGGATTCCGCCAAGGTTCAGAGGGAAATTATGGAATATCTCGAGGACAAATATGGTCAGGAGTTTGAAGCGGTGGGGGAGGTGGAATACAGCCCCATTTCCGGGTATTTCAGCCTTGACGTCAGGCCAAAAGAAAACAAGCGTGTGACTTTTGCTGTATACAAACATTCATATGGGAAAATGAATGACACATATCTCACATCGTTGTGGGATATTCAGTTTCAAGATGAAATCAAGCCCCATTGATAGATGAAATGTACCCGCCCCAGAACCGTTGGGAAATGAAGTTGGACGTTGCTGTGTCAAAATCCTTTTCCGAGAAGATGGATCCCAAAGATATTCCCGACTATCCAGAGGTTCGACAGCAGTATCCAGACGAAACGAGGGCGATAATAAATATGTCTTTGTTTAAGGACATGAATGAGTCCAACAAGGATGAAGAGTTGGAGAAGGTATATCGGTTGATTCAATTTTGCCGGGAAAAAGGGATCAAAAAATATATCATATATATCGTCTATTATGAAGAACGGTTGTTGAAAGAAAAAGGCAGGGACATAGAGGTGGGTCCTGAATATGATGACTATCGTACACACAGAATTTCTGTGACAAATAAGGATGCGGAAACCGTCCGTACGCCGAAGGATCTTGAAAAATACCTTGTTGAGTTTCCGAAGTAACTTACAGACGGGTCGCCCTTATCGAGCGGCCCGTTTGTTTGTTGCAAATTTGAATGAGGTAACGAGGCTTGGAAGGACGTAGCTTCAGACGGGAGAGAGAACATTCAATGCATTATTTTTCTGGGCCCACTGGAGAAGGATAAGCTGGTCCGTTTTAACAGAAATAAGACGTTAAACGGCCGTCTGAGGGAAGTATTGGTTCTGCCAGAATGACGCCATTTTAGATATTTATATTTGGAAGGATCGCCGAACCTTGGTGATGCTTTTTCTTTTTTTTACATATAGAGTTCTATTGACCTTAATAGATGAGCAGATATAATCTTCGATGACAGGCTTTGAAGTCCTATGGAAGGTAAAAGATTGGGGGAGGCAATGAAGCAGGGGCTTTTATGGATGCTAATCCTTTGCCTGGTTTTCGTCAGCGGGTGTTCTCTGCTTTCGGGGAAGAATGCGGATCAGACTGATGAGGACAAGGAATCGGATGAAGTGGAGGTGAAGCAGGCCGCCACCGATGTGGAAGGGATGCTCCGGGAGGCTCGTTTGACGCCGATTACCTATACTCGTATAGCACAAGCCCCAATTCTAGATTTATGTTTCCAAAACTAAACCCAAAAACATTGATTTCAATCGATTCTTGGCTCCCGTTTTTGTTATTATCCTCAGTTTAATGATGGAGAAAACAACCTAAGGAGAGTTGTATTTTATGAAAGATTATTTTAAGTTTGACACAACCCCGGTAAATCCAAATCCACCGATTCCCAAAGAAATAGAAAGAGCCGCAGTACAATATAAAAAAGACGGTGAAATGGAATCGGTCGGACCCTTTAAAGTTGTAACATCAAACCAATATTATTATCACTGTAATTACTTTGACAAAAAAAAGTTGGGCCCGTGGGATATCTAATTATTAGAAGTGATGGAGTTGTTCCATCATACACAGAAGCAAAAAGGCCAAAAGAAATATTCCATGAAATGGAGCTAATACTTCAGAGCTTTATAGGAAATGCACATTTTGCGGGGATTCCAACGATTCCTTTAGAACAGTTAGACAGAAATCTAGAGAAAATACGTAAAAAGCTGGATGAACCTATTCCGTTGGATATCCAACAATCATTTGAAAAGGTGCGAAGCATTCCAAAAACAATAATTGAGAAAACTAAAATGATCCGTTGCACGGTTGTAGAAATTCAAAAGCTATATAAAGAGATGACCGTCCAATATGTAATTTCTGAGGATTTACTAAAGAAAGCGCAGGATCTTCATAACCGTTTAATGGTAAGCCTTTTTTACAGTTTTGATGCTCGGATATCCACTCAACAAGATATAAAAAAATTTCTGGATTATCTTTCGCCGAAGGTATCGATTACGACTCCTTCGTTTCTTTGGAATTACCTACAATTGAAGTTTCTCCTTCCATTCATAACAAAAGTCGAAAATAAATCTCTAGAAAACTTCGAAAGGTTACGAGAAATGATCAATATGGGCATTAAAAAATGGAATGAACAGGTATTTAAAAATGTACACAAGGATTTAAGAAATCCTGATCAATAGTGGCGAGGTTTTCTCATTGGGTGTATTGTAAAATAGAAATCGTCTGAAAGAAAACTGGGCGATTTTTTGTTCTCCTACTGGGAATCCGTTTTTTCCGTCTGTAAAATAACCGTCCCAGGTGTTTTGGAGATGCGGGATTAAGGGGGGCTGGCCATGAGCAAAAAGAAGTTTCCCGATCCGCCTCCAGAAGTGGAGGAAACCGTAAAACAGTATGTACGGAAAGGGGAGGACTACCATATTTTTCGCCCCGCGATAAAGTTTAATGATGTATTATATCATTATTGTAAATTTGCAAAAGGGAAGACACGAAGCGACGGTAATGAAGAACTTAGCGGTTTTCTTATAGTTCGGGATGATGGAGTGGTCCCGCCGAAAACTGAAGAGGTGATATCGATTTTGCGTTTAGGTCTTCATACAAATACTATGACTTTTGATATTGCTGTTACTGGAAGAGAATGGGCCAGTTTGCCGATCCAAATGTGGGAGAAGCTGATGAATTTGTTGAGAAAGGTTGAACAAGCTTTTCAGTCAGAGATGCCCGAAGAGATCCGGGAAGCTTTGAGTGTCTTCAAGGAAACGGCTGAAACGATGAGCAGAGAACAAAAACTCCTTCAGGATGTATCGAAGGCGATGAAACTTGCGGGTGAGGTGACGATTGTAACTCCGGAGATTGGACAGAAGATAGCCGATCATTTTGATGGGTTGCTAGTGCCCCGTCGACTAACTTAGATCGGGAAATTCCGAAGGAAAATGTTACCTCATGGTCGAATGGATTCATAGGTGATCGAAATGATTTTCGTTCGTGACTTGACCACCAAGGAAGGCAATCAATTAAGACATATCATTCGAAAAGGATCCCATCCGGTGAAAGTCCGGCGGGCAATGGTTATTCTGGCATCCGCCCAAAAGATGACCGTCCCAAACATCGCCCGACTGTATCACCTATCCGAGGATCACGTTCGACGGTTGATTCACCGGTTTAATAAGGAAGGGATGAAATCGCTTCACCCCCGTTATGGAGGCGGCCGCCCGCGAACTTTTACGCCGGAACAACGTGC
>NZ_FOOK01000055.1 GCF_900113175.1 Planifilum fulgidum
TGAAACAATGGTCGGAAGACGGGACGTGGGAGCGGATTTGGCGTGCGCTGTTGAGTCGAATGGATGCGGAAGAGAAAATCGAATGGGCTCAAGCTTTTCTGGATGGTCGATTTGTTCCTGCCAAAAAAGGGGAGACGGGATTGGAAAAACCAAGGTGGGCAAGGGAACCAAGGTTATGATGGTATCGGATGGAAACGGGGTGCCGATCGGTCTGTATCTGGACAGCGCCCAACATCATGAAATCCGGCTAGCGGAAGCCACCCTGAAAACGGTTCGGGTACCGCAAAGGTGGGGACGTCCCCGAACGCGGCCCAAGGAATTGGTGGCTGACAAAGCTTATGACAGCCGTTCTTTCCGAATCTGGTTGCGCCGACGAGGAATCAAGCCCACCATTCCCACCATTCAGCGAAAAAGCCGCAAACCCCGTCGTGGCCGTCCCATCCGTGTGGGAGAGGGATACCGCCGGCGTTGGATCATTGAGCGTTGCTTTGGGTGGATGAACAATTACCGTCGATTGGTGGTCCGATATGACCGATATTTGCATATCTATAGAGCTTTTTGCCTGATTGCATTCATTATTTGGTGTGTAAACCGAATTTTGAAATAGCTTCTAGTGATTCTAGTGATTCTACCTAAACGGTCGTCTGAGGGAAGTGTCGGTTTTGCCAGAATGACGCCATTTTAGATATTTATATTTGGAGGGATCGACGAACCTTGGTGATGCTTTTTCTTTTTTACATGTAGAGTTCTATTGACCACAAGGGATGAGTGGATATAATCTTCGATGAAAGACTTTGAATTCCTATGAAGGGTTGCAAAAGATTGGGGGGAAAGCGATGAAACGAACGCTCTTATGGATGCTGGTCCTTTGCCTGGTTTTCAGCAGCGGATGTTCCCTGCTTTCCGGAAAGAATGCGGATCAGGCTGATGCGGACAAGGATTCGAATGAAGTGGAGGTGAAACAGGCCGCCACCGATGTGGAAGGAATGCTCCGGGAGGGACCGGGCAAATATGCCGGAGACAAGTACGACGAGGAAAAGGTGAAGGCGGAGCTGGATAAACTGCCTGACAACATGACGGCGGATGAGGCTTATAACCATTTGGTAGCCTTGCTGGCCGAAGACTACAAATCAATCCTCAGGGAACTGGATGCGTTGGACCCCACCATCAAAACAAATATTGAAGAACCGGGAGGTGTCAACGCTCCGGAGGGAAATCTGCCTAAGCAGGTGAATGTGGAAATCCTCCTGGATGCCAGCGGGAGCATGGCCGGCCGGGTGAGTGGTGGTGTGAAGATGGACCTGGCCAAGGAGGCAATCCGGAATTTTTCCTCCAAACTGCCGGAGGGCGCCCAGGTGGCACTCCGGGTATACGGCCACAAGGGAAGCAACCAGCAGAAGGATAAGGAACTCTCCTGCAAGAGCACCGAAGTGGTTTATCCCCTGGGGGCCTATGACAAAGCTACCTTCCAGAAGTCTCTGAACAAATTCCGTCCGACGGGCTGGACTCCCTTGGCCGCGGCGATCGAGCAGGCGAAAAATGATTTGAGCGAAAATACGGGAGAAAACGTGGAGAACATCATTTACGTGGTGAGTGACGGGATCGAGACCTGCGGCGGGGATCCGGTCAAGGCAGCGAAGGAGCTGCATGAGTCGGAGATCCAGGCGATCGTGAACATCATCGGATTTGACGTGGACAATGAAGGACAGCGTGCGTTGAAGAAGGTGGCTGAAGCCGGCGGAGGGAAATATACTACAGTTAGTTCAGGTGAGGACTTGCAAAGGTATTTGGAAGAGGAATATGCTCGTTTGAGGGTTGAATGGATGACTTGGGGAAGTAAAAGTTATTTAGATGCCCAAGAGCAGTGGGGAGATAAGTGGAATGAAATGACTAACTTAACTACATCGTTATCTGAAAGGAACTTCCAGGAAAATTCTCGAATGTTAAAAGCCAAAAATTATCTCGAAAAAATGGGGAAATTGCAAAACCCTGTTGAACTATACAATAGGATTATTGATCGATGGAGAAAAATCAATGCATACCAAAGAAATCGATATAAAGAATTGGATAAAGTATTAGAAGAGGAAAGAATTAATGAGCAGCAGAAAGTGAAGAAGAAAGAAAAAGAAATGCTAGAGCAATACGATCGTTAATATGAAATAAAAAGGCAAATATGAGTCATTCCTACTTCATACTTTGTCTTGTTTTCCTTTTTTGCAAGCACTTTTCGCAGGAGGAGACTATAATATATGCTTCATCGCTACCGTCGTCGGCTTGATCGACGGGGAAACGTAACAATGTTTTGGGTGGTGGGGCTTGCCGCCTTCTTTGTAGTGTTTTCGATGGTAGGAACGTTGGTAGTTGCGTGGATGCAACACGCCTATGCTCAAGCGGTGGCGGATGCAGGAAGTTTGGCGGCCACGAAGAAACTGGATCAGCTGGTGCAGGAGGAACTGAATCGGGCAATGCAGGAAGCCATGAATGTGTATCCCGACAGGGATCCCTATTCGATCGTTATGGGGACCGAGGAAAAACGGCATGCCTTCATGAGAAGGGTGTTAGAACGCCGGCAAAATGAGCTGCGGGAAGAGGTCAGAAAATATGTGACCAAGAACGGTGGTCACAAACACGGGGAGATCCGCCTGCCCGTAAACGGGAGAATTGAGGTCGAGGCTCGGATGAAGTACGAACCGCCGGTCTTTCAGGATTGGTTTAAGGATGCCTTTGTCAAAGGCAGTGGTACGGGACCTAAAAGAGATTATTTGAAGTGGTTAAAATCAAGACAGACAATCGCCTATTAGTGGATCGATAGCAATCACGGGTCTTAATCAAGCCGGTTTCCTCAAGTCGAGGAAGGGGGAGCAAACCGGTGCTAAATAAGAGCATTGGGCGAAGCTTTAAAAAGGGCTCTGTTACAATGGAGTTTGTGACGCTAATCCCATTGCTTTTGATCATGATATTATTTATCGCCCAGTTTTTTGTTGCCGGCATGGCTGTTGTTGAGACGGAGGTTACTTTGCGTGATACGGTTCGGTACGCGGCCGAAATTGGAGATGAAAAGAAAGCCAAAAGATGGGGATTAAACCGGTTTGATGCCTCCGGATATTACGACATGGAATCACTGAAGGTGGAAATCAAAGACGAAGAGGTTATTGCTACCGCCCGCACACGGATCGAGTGGTTGTTTACCTCTGCGGCTCCGTTTCACTACCGCAGTAAAGTCAAGACACCGGTGATTGATTAATCCATTTGTTCTTTTTCTTCAACATGGATTTTGCGTAACAGCGTTGAGTAACTTAATAACTGCTGCACTTTGTAGCAATTCCCCTGTTTTTTTTGGGAGGAATGGAATTGAAAGGTCTATTTGTGGGGTTTCTTGTATGGAACCGGACACAAAGGAAAGGTTCCGTGACTCTCGAATTTGTGGTTTTGTTACCTTTGTTTATTCTATTATCCTTGATAGCTTGGCAACTCTTTTTATCAGGGATGGCAGTGATAGACACTCATGCGGCAGTGCGTGACGCGGTACGAGTGGCGTCCACTACGGGTGACACCGATGAGGCGGAGGAAAAGGGGAAAGACTCTTTCGGACAATCACGAGGCTACAAGCTGAAGCGCTTGGATGTCAAAATTGAAGACGGTGAAGCGATCGCCAAGGCGAAAGTGGAGATTCCGATTTTATTTATGGCTTCCAAACCGATCACCTATGAAACGGAGGAAAAAGCGCCGGCTCTTAATACGTACAATTTTGCCAGTCCGTTAATGATGGGTAATGGACAACTGGGTTTCCCTGTGGCTAATCCAACAATTAGCTCAACTTTTGGTCGTCGGACTGATCCTGTTTATGGTGGAACAGCTCAGCATAAAGGCATTGATTTTCCTGCCCCCATCGGTACGCCTATCTATGCTGCCGAAGACGGGATAGTAAAACGCGCGGGGCCTGCTACAGGTTTTGGATGTTGGATAGTTATTGACCACGGCGGAGGATTGGAAACCGTGTATGGCCACATGTACCCGCATCAGATATTAGTTGTTCCCGGACAGCGGGTTAAAAGAGGTCAACAAATCGCTGCAGTCGGTAATAACGGGAAATCAACAGGGCCTCACTTGCACTTTGAAGTCCGCGTTAGAGGAGAACCAGTGGACCCGCTTCCTTTCTTGTCCGAGTAACGGTCTGTAGAAAGATGTAGCTATTTCACGGTTAGGAATTCTGTGATATGGTGTGAAACGAGCGAGAGGAGAGAAAGCATGAGGAAAATATACCGTATAATGGCATTATTTATGCTTTCTTTCATTTTTTTAACACTCATCTCGCCATTTTTAGGTATTGCATTTGCTGAAGGCTACCAGGGCCAAGCAGGAGGTTACCAGGGTAAAGCGGGAGGCTACCAGGGCCAAGCGGGAGGTTATCAGGGCCAAGCGGGAGGTTACCAGGGTCAAGCAGAAGGTTATAAGGGCCAAGCGGGAGGCTATGAGGGTTCAAAAGATAACAATTCAGGATCGAAAAAGACAAATCCTCAAGGGAAACCGAAATCTGATGACAATAACAAAGGATTTTTACCAGATTATTGGCCAGGGTTAAAATATGTAGGAAAAAATTTGTTGACTGACTACTTTGGTGAACATAACTCTTATAAAGTATAACGGAATAAAGATTATCTTAAAGGAATTGGAAGAAAAAAATCCGAATATGATTGGAAAGCGAGATACGCGGTCAAGGCATTACGAAATGGTTTTGGCTTACTTCTTCCAAGTCATGATGATCCTGATAACCCTAAAAAAGATGATCAACAAAGACCATCACTTTTAAAAACAGGGTTGGATGCTTGGGACGCCGTTGACAAAGTTAATGATGTAATGGGGTTATATGATGGCGGAATGCGAAAAAATATGTAGAAACAGCAGAGCTATATAAAGCTGCAGGTTTGATCCCTAAAAATAAAATATTAGCCAAGGCAAACCCAATACTTTCCGGAATTGGGATGTTGTTTGGAGCTGTAGAGACTGTAGATAACTTTGTAAAAGGTGATGTAGCAAGTGGGATTCAAAGCTTAGGGGATACCCTAATGAGCGCGGGACCTCTGATTGCTCTGGCGTCACCGCCTGCCGGCTTTGTCGTGGGAGTTGTTGGTGGGGGATTGTGGTTGGGTGCAACCATCTACAAAAACTGGCCTGCTATTAAACATGGATTTAAAAAATTGGTAAACGATCCTATAGGTTTTGGAAAGGATTTGGTTAATGATACAGTATCAGCAGTGAAAAAGGCGGGAGAGCTGGTTTCAAAGGGTTGGAACACAGTGAAAGGATGGTTTAGTTGAATATGAAGAAGTTGAACATGAAGAAGCTGTGGAGAATGGCTGAAAAAAGAGTTCCTAATAGGGTTGTTCAAACGGTAAAACAATATAAGAGAGGAAAGGAAACATATTATTTCCTCCCATTCAATCTTGAATATAAAGGTGAAATATACTATTGTGTTCAATACGAACCAACCGAACAAATTCTTGTAGTTCGAGAAGATGGGACTGTTCCATATTATGATGAAGCTAAAAAAGTAATAGAGCTGTCAGCCCGTGTAGCCGCTGCAAATGCGGCATTAAATATCAGAGCGGAGCATTTGCTCAGAACCCGGACAATCCAGACGTATCGGCATATATTGTCCTTGTTGGAAAAGATCGAAAAAGAACTCAAAGATCGGTTGTCTCCGGAGATTCGGGAGGACCTGGAGACCTTTCGGCAGGTATCGAAATATCAGATTGAAAAGCGGCGGGAAATGGAAGATGCGATAGCTAGGGGAAGAGAGGTCCTAGAAAAGGTTTTTCAGGAATTTCGGGTGACTGAAGAAGACATAAAGGAGATGCGCAAATTACAATTACAACTTGGAAAAGCAATGTACGATCGGAATCAGGCTCAACTTCGGTCTTTTGAAAAGCGGGAACGGCTCATGCGTGCACTCATTTTTCGCATCCCACCCTGGAAAATTCTTTTATGGATGCGTTATCTTATTCTGCTTTTTTACCACCGGAACATGATGAATCGGATACGTCCTGAGGACAAGAAACCGATACAGGAGATGGAGCGAGCCTTTCGAGGGGAATATACGGATTCAGATATAGCTATACTCCACAAAATGAAACGTTCAGCTCGCAATCCTAGTGCCCCGTCGACTAACTTAGATCGGGAAATTCCGAAGGAAAATGTTACCTCATGGTCGAATGGATTCATAGGTGATCGAAATGATTTTCGTTCGTGACTTGACCACCAAGGAAGGCAATCAATTAAGACATATCATTCGAAAAGGATCCCATCCGGTGAAAGTCCGGCGGGCAATGGTTATTCTGGCATCCGCCCAAAAGATGACCGTCCCAAACATCGCCCGACTGTATCACCTATCCGAGGATCACGTTCGACGGTTGATTCACCGGTTTAATAAGGAAGGGATGAAATCGCTTCACCCCCGTTATGGAGGCGGCCGCCCG
>NZ_FOOK01000056.1 GCF_900113175.1 Planifilum fulgidum
GTTCCGGCGTAAAAGTTCGCGGGCGGCCGCCTCCATAACGGGGGTGAAGCGATTTCATCCCTTCCTTATTAAACCGGTGAATCAACCGTCGAACGTGATCCTCGGATAGGTGATACAGTCGGGCGATGTTTGGGACGGTCATCTTTTGGGCGGATGCCAGAATAACCATTGCCCGCCGGACTTTCACCGGATGGGATCCTTTTCGAATGATATGTCTTAATTGATTGCCTTCCTTGGTGGTCAAGTCACGAACGAAAATCATTTCGATCACCTATGAATCCATTCGACCATGAGGTAACATTTTCCTTCGGAATTTCCCGATCTAAGTTAGTCGACGGGGCACTAGCTCATTAATTAGAGAATCCAAACTTTTCTCATTTACGCATTTTACAGGTGGATAACCTAATATAAACATCATTCGCCACCTCTCATCATAATAAAGAATAAAAGATCCACAATAATCATATCCCTAATTTCGTAATATAAAAACTATCGTATCCTGACAAATGCCGGCCTTCCTCC
Organism: Planifilum fulgidum; assembly: GCF_900113175.1. Lineage (NCBI taxonomy): Bacteria > Bacillati > Bacillota > Bacilli > Caryophanales > Thermoactinomycetaceae > Planifilum > Planifilum fulgidum. The sequence goes on from NZ_FOOK01000056.1 coordinate 523, forward strand.
ATCACCATAATGAGTCCAAGTATAATACATTTCTCCAGTTTTCTATTGACAACTATACGTCTCGGGCCTGCATTTTTAGTACCCGGAGGAGGTGCAACCCTATATTCTGAATATGATCCCTTAGGCAAATATCCTTCGTTATTTCTAAATTTTACTCCCCAATTTTTCCTGAGTTTTCTAGGTGGTTTTTTCTTGGAATCTATTAATTCCAGCGTTTTCAAAACTGCATCCTCCTCTTCTTTGGGTAAACTTCCTGGAGTTATCCAAGAAATTGAACCACTAGTATTACTTTCCCCCTTCTTCAACTTTCCCACATTATCATTACAATTACATGCAACCCTTTTTCCCTTGCTAAACAGACCATCCAGCTTCCTCTTCGCCGTTTGCATGCCTTCACCGAGGCGAGTTTTCGCCAATTTGTCATCCAATTTGCCGGCAAAGGCGAGGGCCTCGTCGGCATACTTTCCGAATTTTGCCCATTTGACCACGGGAACCAGGGAAACACAGCTGAGACCGCGCTCCCATCCGCTTACTTGGTTACCGTCGGTGTCCTTCCCGGTAATACATCCGGACACATCATCCAATATGAGAAAATCCAGCGTCTCTTTGCCGAGATGGGCGGCATCTTTCAGGATTTGTCCGGAGGCCACGTAGTTTTTCGTTTTATCCCACCATCCGGAAAGCCCGCCCTTTCCCTCTTCTTGGGATGCGGAAGATTTTCCTTCCGCTGTTGCACCCCCTGAAGTGCCGCCGGAGGTGGAAGGGGACGTCCCATCCGCTTCCGCGTTCCCATCCGCCGGAGTCGTGCCGGATCTGTCGGAGGGTCCTCCCAGCTCCGGCGGGATGCCGGCGTCAGGAGAACCGCCGATCTCCGGATTTCCACCGATATCCCTGGGATCGCCAATCTCTGATGCGTTACCGATGTCGGAAGAGCCGCTGTTTTCCGGATTGTTTTCGGAAGGCTTTCCCTCAGGAAGCTGGCCTTGGATGATTTCCTGGACCTTTTTCTCCATGGCCGACTGGATCAGGCCTTCTCCATCCGACATGGCCAGGTACAGCAAACCGGCGAAGAGCGCACCCACGGCGATGAGGATGATATACTCCATCGTCGGAGAGCCCCTACGGGCCCACGCTCCAACACTTCGGTACCAACGTTTTTCTTCTTTAAAGAACTTTTTCTTCATCGAAAATCCGCTCCTGCTTATATCGGCATGAGGACGATATTCAATCCATACTTGAACAAGACCCATACCAACGGAATCCCAACCAGCACTAGTAAGAAGCCCTTCCAAAGGGAAAATTCGTGGGCTTCCGACAACGCGCCAGCGATGATCACAACCGTCCAGACCATCAAAATCGCATCGAGAAACAAGAAGAAGAAATACGCCAGCAGGAGAAAAAAACTGAAATGAATACGGGGAGTCCATATTGTCCAAGCCTCTTCCCGAAAAACGGCCAGCTGCATCAGCCAGAGAATCAGTTTGGCCACATCCGGCACCATGGCTGCAGCCATGGCCAATTGCACCTCCAGCCAGCGACCCGTACCGCGAAAGAGACGTCCGAGTCCGTAGAACAACGCGCTGTAGATCATCCAGAACAGTGGACCCACTCCAACACCAATCAAAAGGGAAAAGAGCAGTAAATCCCGAAGAAGGAAAAAATCAGCCAAATTGCGGAAGGAAATCTGATCCATCGTAAAGCTGATTCCGTACACCAGCACAAGGGGAAGCAAATAGAACCACGGCAACCCCGCGTCCAGAATCCGACGGACCACTCTGCGCGGAGAAAGCCAGACAGCGCCCATCAGCTTGAGGGTTTCCTGCCAACCTGTCACCGCAAATCTTCCTTTTTCTATAAAAGATTTCATTTACACGAAGAACAGCAGCACAAAACTGAGCACTACGGAAAAGACCACACTGCTTAAAAGGATGAGGGCGAAGGCCAACCAGGCGGAACACTCGTAGACTTCCGCCACACTCCTGGAAAGGGTGACCAGATACCATCCGCCGATGACCAGATCAACCAGATAAAACAGCACAATCAACAAGAGCAACCAAAGACTCGAATCCAACACCGGCGTCCAGGGGGTAAAGACTTCCGAGCCGAATAAAACCAACTTGACCACCCAAAACGGCATCAAAGAGGCCACGAAAGGCCGACTGCTCTGCGCATGTCGCGCCACCGGCCCGAAAGTCCCCTGCCCGGTGAGCGTGAAAAGCCCGCTGAACAAATACCAGTAAAAGATACCGACAATACATCCGCACCGTTTCGACGGAGAGGAAATGCCGTTCATCAAGCGGATATCGGGTTGCCAGGAGAATCGAAGCAGTTCGGGAACAGTTCAGGGTCAACGAGCAATCCTCCGGAAAAAGACGCTGACTCACATCCCCCCAATTTTCCGGCACAAGGTTCTGCCGAGCTTGCTGTTCTTAATGGAGGACAATCCGCAGGAAAGCGAGGATGTTTTTATATATTGGAAGAAAATAAAAGCATCGTCGACCTCCCGGGTATTTTGCGCTATCGGAGATCGACGACACCGGATATCTCAAAGGATTAAATAATGGAACCAAACACATAATCACATCTTTGTCAGCGAGTCACTCACCAAAATATTGTTTTTTGAAGTTCAATAAGTACTCGTACCTATCCTTGAAACGATATTTTTGAACAATGGAATCACTGAAGGCATCGGATAAACCTTTATAAAAACTGGCTGCTCCATTCATCAATGTTTTGAGTAACTCTTCTCTGGGCAACAGCCACTTCCCATATTTCCCTTTACGGCCAATTGTCATTAACACCCATTTCGAACCTTTTTTTTCAATATCTATCGGTATCGGTTGATCAGGCAAATACATTCCCCCCGAACCTTTTTCCATAAAGGACAAAATGGCCTGAAATAAATAGTCCCAGTAGTCTATAATATAATCTCCTAATTTTTCGGTCAGTATCGGTTGTCCATAGTAAGACAGTTCAATGTGACCTTCTAAGTAATTAAAATCTAGATAGGGTTCCGCTTTTTTCAATGTGACCTTATCATCCACCGGTATCTCCACAGGAAAGGATGGATTCTTTTTTACGGGAAAGTAAATGTACGTTTGCACGTGAAACATCTGAATCTCTCCTTATCATATCAATCATCGAATTCATCGACTTTCGGATAAAGTTGACCAACTCTCCGATAACGCATTCCATTTGAATTAGCCTCAACCTGAAACCCAACAACATATTTTTTCCCATCAACGATGAGTTCTTCTTCCTTACCAAATTGAAATCCATACATATTCTTACTAGCCTTTCTGTATATTCTATCCTTTTCCTGTTGAAGGATCTTTATAAGAAGTTGTTCAACATCCTTTTCAGTCATATTTTTGGGAAACAGAGTATTCTCTTCCTTTACATTCCCATTGTGTTTGATTCGAGCTTTCGGATTAAAGTGTTTCGGATGATGACCCTCAAGGATGTGCTTCATGGCATCTTTATCAATAGTTACAATCAGGTCTTTATCCAATTGAATTTTTTGTTGTTTAAAATTTTTTATATAATCATTTAGTTTTCTAGGAATTCCCCTTTTGATCCTCCCGTCCTTTATCCATTGATCCAGAACCTTTCCGGGGATGTTCACCGGAGAATTCGGCAAAGCCAAGTCAGTTCCTTTTACGCTCCTCAGTCGTTTTTCCAAAATGGCCTCAAAGTAGGATTCGTAGCAGTATTATGTTTCGGAGGCGAAATCTCTTTTAGAAAATGGTTTCGAGAATTACATAAACAAGCAGATAGTTTCCCCCGGCCAAACAGATTCACCACTTTCCTCTTCGCCGTTTGCAAGCCCTCGCCGAGGCGAGTTTTTGCCAATTTGCCATCCAGCTTGCCGACAAAGGTAAAAGCTTCGTCGACATACTTCCCGAATTTGGCCCACTTGGCCGCAGGGATAAGGGAAACGCAACTGAGGCCGCGCTCCCATCCGGCCAGTTGGTTGCCGTCGGTGTCTTTCCCCGTGAAACACCCGGATACATCATCCAAAATGAGAAAATCCAGCGTCTCTTTCCCGATATGGGCGGCATCCTTCAGGATTTGTCCGGAGGCCGCGTAGTTTTTCGTTTTCTCCCACCATCCGGAAAGCCAACCGCCTTCCCCGGTCTCCGTTGTGAAGGAAGCGGTAGTATTTCCATCCGGTATTGGATTTCCCGATCCGTCCCCGGAGGTGTCAGGGATTACCGGAGGCACGTCCGGAGTCGTGCCGGAACCGTTGAAACCGTCCAACGCCGGTGGGAGACCGGCATCGGGAGAACCATTTGTCCCCGGATTCCCACCGATGGGATCACCAATCTCCGATGTGTTCCTTGAGGAAACATCTCCCTCGGGCAGTTGGCCCTGGATGACTCAATCAAACCATAGAAAATGAAAAGTCGCCGACTTCCGGAATTCGGAGGTCAACGACACCAAGCCCTGTCTTAGGTGAAAAGCCAAACTGGTTCCGATTTTCAGGCACCAGCACATAACATACTTGTCAGCATCATTCACCAAAACATTGTTTTTTGTAGCTCAGTAAGTGTTTGTATGCGTCCTTGAAACGATATTGTTATACAATGGAATCGCTAAAGGCTTCGGATAAACCTTTATAAAAACGAATTGCTCCATCCAGCAAAGTTTTGATCAATTCTTCTCTAGTGCCCCGTCGACTAACTTAGATCGGGAAATTCCGAAGGAAAATGTTACCTCATGGTCGAATGGATTCATAGGTGATCGAAATGATTTTCGT
>NZ_FOOK01000057.1 GCF_900113175.1 Planifilum fulgidum
CCGTCTTCCGACCATTGTTTCAATCGCCGCCAACAGGTGGTGGGAGAACCATATTGTCGGGGCATGTCCGCCCAAGTACAACCGGTTTTCAAGACGTAGAGAATTCCGTTCAGGGTTTTTCTCGGATCTGCGGGCGGACGTCCGGGTCCCGGTTTAGGTTTGGGAAGAAGAGGCTCAATCACAGCCCATTGTTCGTCTGTCAGCTCATGTCTCGTACTCATACTTCCATTTTACATTGGCAGATCATGTTTTTGAAATAGCTTGTAGTCGCATCCTATTTTACCCTTTATTTCTTCGATGTTTCACGGGAAATATTGGAAGTTCGGGGGAATAATATTTTTATATATAGTATTGAGGTACGAGATCATTTAAAAGAGGATCTTATACAAAGAGGAATAAGTCCCGAGCAAGCAACAGATATTATAAAACATCCAAATAAATATAGGCGTGTAGCTTTTACATTTCGATTTCATAACCATTCTGTATGGGCGGCAGTTGCGGACATTCAAATGGAAGCCCATTTACCTCAGGATGCAAGAAAGCGATTGGTTTGGATGGAACACAATATAATGAGATCATATGTGGATTCGGGGGAAAAAGACCGACCTGATTCTTTGTCAATGATCTTTAAACTGGAGGAGGGGGACACGGAAGAAGATCTGATGGAAATCTGCAAGCAGGTCCGTTTTACGGTGACGGGCAAGAAATTTGGATTTTTTGATCACGGTTCCATTTCCGTTCCGGTCCACTTCAGTGGAGATTAAGGGATTCTGGAAGTGCATTTTCTATTTTTGAGGGAGGGGGAGATATTTACCCCCTCTGTATATTTGGGTTTTCTAATGTAAACCTGCTGCGTTTTCAAGTAAGAATTGAGTGGGCAATTGGGAGATGGTCGAAGAGTTAATCTCGGGTTTTAGGATATTTTTTGGCAGTCTATTAAGGATATAAAAATCTAACAATTCTGCCATTCTTCTTGATACTAAATGTTGTTGTTTCAAAAAATTAAGTTCTATTGACCGCAAGGCATGAGCGGATATAATCTTCGATGAAAGACTTGGAATTCCTATGGAGGGTTGCAAAAGATTGGGGGGAAGGCAATGAAGCAGGCATTCTCATGGATGCTGGTCCTTTGCCTGGTTTTCAGCAGCGGATGTTCCCTGCTTTCCGGAAAAAATGCGGATCAGGCTGATGCGGATAAGGAATCGGATGGAGTGAAGGTGAAACAGGCGGCAACGGATGTGGAAGGAATGCTTCGGGAGGGGCCGGGCAAATATGCAGGAGGCAAGTACGACGAGGAAAAGGTGAAGGCAGAGCTGGACAAGCTGCCCGACAACCTGACAGCAGACGAGGCTTACAATCATCTCGTGGCCTTGCTGGCAGAGGATTATAAGCCGGAGCTCAAGGCCTTGGAAAATTTTGATCCGACGATCAAGACGAACATTAAAGAGCCGGGAGGCGTGAATGCGCCCGAGGGGGAGCTCCCCAAGCAGGTGAACGTGGAGATTCTCCTGGATGCCAGCGGGAGCATGGCCGGCCGGGTGAGCGGCGGGGTGAAGATGGACCTGGCCAAGGAGGCGATCCGCAATTTTGCCTCTAAACTGCCGGAGGGCGCCCAAGTGGCCTTGCGGGTCTATGGTCACAAGGGAAGCAATCAGGAGAAGGATAAGGAACTCTCCTGCAAGAGCACCGAGGTGGTTTATCCCCTGGGGGCCTATGACAAAGCATCCTTCCAGAAATCCCTGAACAAATTCCGTCCAACGGGCTGGACTCCCCTGGCTGCGGCAATCGAGCAGGCAAAGAATGATTTGAGCGAAAATACGGGAGAAAACGTGGAGAACATCATCTATGTGGTGAGCGACGGGATCGAGACCTGCGGCGGGGATCCGGTCAAGGCGGCGAAGGAGCTGCATGAGTCGGAGATCCAGGCGATCGTTAACATCATCGGCTTTGATGTGGACAATGAGGGTCAGCGGGCGTTGAAAAAGGTAGCGGAAGCCGGCGGGGGTAAATATACCACCGTAAACACGGGTGAGGACCTTAGAAAGCATTTGGAAGAGGAGTATAAGCGACTTGCTAAGGAATGGGAAATGTGGGGAATAAAGAGCTATTTAGAGACCACCAATATATGGGCAGAAAAATATGATGTAATAGATGAAGCTGATGTTTCTATGATAGATAAATGTACAAGAGAAAGATCTCGAATGCTTGAGGCGGAAGAATATCTTGCAGAAAAGGGGAAGCTTAAAGGAGAAAAAGATGAAAAATCATTGTATGACAAAATATGGGGTAGATGGAGGGTGTTAAATGACTACAGGAAGGAGAATTTTAGGGAAGTAAAAGATCGACTTAATCAAGCTAAAAATGAGGAGACACAAAGAGTAAGGGAGAAAGCTGAAGAAATGGAAGAAAAATATAAACAATAACAGAATGATAGAGATTTGGTGGTAGGGGGCCAATTTTTATTGAGATCTGTGTTGTAATTTGAAAATTGGGTCCCTACTCCTTGTGTGTTTTTATTTATAAAATTTATAAATAATTAATTAATAAAAATTATTGTCCCGAAGGGAATCATGAAGAATAAATCCCGGCGTGTGGCTTTGATGGTTCTTTTTATCTATCTAATTTCCCTCATTTTTCCCTTTTTCGGTTTGGCGGTTGCTCATGCAGATCCATTTCCAATACCCGATAACATGCCCATACCGGACAACATGCCGTTGCCGGATAACAAAATGCCCATACCGGACAATATGCCCTTGCCGGGTTCGCAATCGAACCAGGACCAATCCGATTCATCCGGATCGAAAAAGGATTCCAAAAAAACTAATAATGAGTCTAAGTCTTGGGATGAAAGTTTGGGATGGAAAGTTTTTAAGTTCGCAACAAAAGATTTTGATTTAATTTTTTGTCGTTTGGCGATAAGGTGTATCATAACGGTTTCAACAAGGCTGATTTGATCTTAAGGCAAAACAAACTTTACAGAGGGTTTATTGGTTTAGCTGATCATGAAGGGTTATCATTTTTTAATGATACTTGGGATCTTGCGGATACAAGCTATGAGGCCTACGCTTTTTATAAGCAGTTTCAACAGGTTCGGGAGGCTGCTGATACAGGGAAAGGTGCAGGAAACTTGGCACAGAGGGTATACTCCACCAAAAAGCATACTCCGAGGCGGCTAAAGCAGAAGGATTTGCCCTGAGCAGATTGGGCAAGGGTTTGGCGTGGGCCGATATTGGAATCTCAGGATATGAGACAGTTAGGCATACCATCGATGCTTTTAATTCTGAAGGTGAAAAACGGACGGATGCCATATTTAAGGCGATCGGTTCTGCAGGGAGTGTGCTCAGGTTCGGCGGAGCGCTTTTGGGTTTTGGACTGATGGTTGTGGGAACGGCGCGGGAGTCGTACTGGGGGTATAAACATCGGAAGATGTTTAAAAAAGGATGGAACTTGGTGAAGGGTTTGTTTTCATAGACAAAGGTGAAGCATAAAGGAGACTTGAAAATGGGCAAGCGAATTCGGCTGAAATTAAAACCAGTAAACCCCTTTCCTTCCGTACCTGAGGAAGTGAAAAAAGCGGTAATCCCTTACAAAAAAGAAGGGGAAAAAGAAAATGTTATACCCGATAGGGCCATTGTATCAGGAATGAAATATTATTGTGTCACTTTTTATCGAGGAAAATTTGATCCCGATAAAGATGCCGAAGGATACCTTATCATCCGGGAGGACGGATCGGTTCCGCCGTTTTCAGAGGCGAAAAGGCCCCTCAGGATGATCAACTCAACGGATGCGATATTCCGGGAGATCTTGCTTCGGGGGCCGCACTATGCCAACCGTCCGACAGATAACTGGGAGAACCTGGATAAACTGCTGAATTGGATCCACACCCTGCTGAAGGAACCCATGCCACCAGAGGTTCAGGAAGCCTTCGATGTTTTCCGGGATATTCCCCGAAAGGCCCTGGAAAAACAGAAGGAGATAAGGGAAATTGTCTTGTCGACAGCGGAAATGTTTGAACAATTGACCACCCATTATTTGATCACGGAGGAGTTTTTTAGGGATTTAGAATCCCGGTTTCATCGGTACATCGAATGTTTGTTCATTCAGCACGATGTCCAGGTGTCCACCTATGAGGAGAGGAAGAGGTTCTTGGGTTATCTCTTTTCACGGTTGTCCATTACGAAGGTTCCACTGTGGTGGTGTTATCTCCACTTGAAAAAACATCACCGGGCGATGACGGTCACCAACAAGGAAGATTTGGAGGCGCACGAAGAAGTCCGGAATGACCTGCGGAGGGACAAGGCAACCGAAAAAGTTTTTAAATGGGTGTTTGCCCGTACAAGGAACCCGCGGGATGACGAGAATAGCGGAGACAAATGAGGTGAAGGGGTCATTTCCTTCCGGCCGGTAGGCCCCTTGGCAGCGACAGATAGCCTCAAATCGAGGAAGCCTTCGACTCTCTTATCAATTGGGATGCCTCGGTGGATGTGGCTGATGAGACAAAACAAAAGACAAAGAGGTATCATCAAACCGTAAGAATTGACTTGACCACTTCTTTGACAAAAGAGAACCAGGAGCAGGAATTGAAGGAAGTATACCGGTTGGTATCGTACCTGAATCAGAACGAAATTCGAGCTCCGATATACTACTATGATCCTTCCATCAAGAAAAAGGGAATCAAAAAGATAGATTTTACCAGGCAAGGTGATTATCAAGACTAGAAGCTATTTCAAAATTCGGTTTACACACCAAATAATGTGCGATCAGGCAAAAAGCTCTATATATATGCAAATATCGGTCATACCGAACCACCAACCGACGGTAATTGGTCATCCACCCGAAGCAGTGTTCAATGATCCAACGCCGGCGGTATCCCTCTCCCACACGGATGGGGCGGCCACGACGGGGTTTGCGGCTTTTTCGCTGAATGGTGGCAATGGTGGGCTTGATCCCCCGTCGGCGCAACCAAATTCGAAAAGAACGGCTGTCATAAGCTTTGTCAGCCACCAATTCCTTGGGCCGTGTTCGGGGACGCCCCCGCCTTTGCGGTACCCGAACCGTTTTCAGGGTGGCTTCCGCCAACCGGATTTCATGATGTTGGGCGCTGTCCAGATACAGACCGATCGGCACCCCGTTTCCATCCGATACCATCATGACCTTGGTTCCC
>NZ_FOOK01000058.1 GCF_900113175.1 Planifilum fulgidum
CATCATGAAATCCGGTTGGCGGAAGCCACCCTGAAAACGGTTCGGGTACCGCAAAGGCGGGGGCGTCCCCGAACACGGCCCAAGGAATTGGTGGCTGACAAAGCTTATGACAGCCGTTCTTTTCGAATTTGGTTGCGCCGACGGGGGATCAAGCCCACCATTGCCACCATTCAGCGAAAAAGCCGCAAACCCCGTCGTGGCCGACCCATCCGTGTGGGAGAGGGATACCGCCGGCGTTGGATCATTGAACGCTGCTTCGGGTGGATGACCAATTACCGTCGGTTGGTGGTTCGGTATGACCGATATTTGTATATTTATAGGGCTTTTTGCCTGATTGCATTCATTATTTGGTGTGTGAACCGAATTTTGAAATAGCTTCTAGTTTCGACTGGGATCAGTGGGCAACCCGGGTGCCGATCCAATACTTTTTCAAGGCGATTCGTGCTTTGTCAAAAGTACCGGTTTGGCCCGAAACCATTCTGCGATTCTACGATGAAAAGTCCCGGATATAATTTTGTCAACTCCATTGTTTTTGGCACGATTTTTTAAAAATAAATCGCCCTAAGTAAGAGCCTTTTATGTCCGGCCGGGAGGTGGCCGAAAGAGGGATTTCCCGTGTGATCAAGCCGTCCAGTCGAAAGGTGCCCTCGGCAATCAATTTGATAACCGCGGGAAAGATGTCCCGATAGGCCAGGATTCCCCGAATTTCCCGCTCTTTTAACACAAGACTGTTGGGAGAAATGGATGCGGGACCCTCCCATACGCTGACGATCACCACTTGTCCGTTAACCCTGGAGGATTCTATGGCCGCATTAAACGCAGTCTCCACCCCCGTCACCTCAAAGCAGACATCGGCCCCTCCGTCGGTAAGCTTGAGCGATTTCCTCGACAACGTCAGTTTTACTCGGGTCCAAAACGTAGTGGGCTCCGATTTGAGCAGCCAGCTCCCTTCGCCTCTCGGAGATTTCCACAGCAATGATGTTACTCGCCCCCGCCAACTTGGCCGCCTGAATTACTAATAGCCGATGGGGCCCACTCCGAAAACAGAACAGCTGTCCCCAGGGGAAAGCCGGATCTGCCTAATGGCATGCAAAGCGACGGCGGCGGGCTCAACCAGTGCCCCTTCCCGATCGGACATCCTATCGGGCAGTTTATGCACCATCCTCTCCGCCACCATAGTTACCTCAGAAAAGCCTCCGCCACCTCCGCTCAACCCGTGGAATCCCAACTGATCGCAGACGTTGTACAGCCCGATCCGACAGGGAAGGCAACGGCCGCAGGCAAGGATGGGCTCTACAACGACCCGATCCCCCGGCTGAACCCTTGTTACCCCTTTCCCCACCTCGATCACTTCTCCAGCAAACTCGTGGCCCAAGATTATAGGAGCGCTTTCAAGGGTCAGCGGATGAGGCTCCTTAGGGATAAAGCAGGTATTCGTGCAAATCAGTACCGCAGATACCGCACCATTTTATCTTGATTTTGACCATGCCCGGTTGAATAACCGGTTCCGGGACCTCCTCCACCCGAACGTCACGAACGCCGTACCATCAGGCTGCTTTCATGTGCTTCATGCTCCTCTGTGTTGAATTTTTTGCTTAGCTATTCCGGTTTAGTGTGCTAATTGAAAGCCGCCGATCACATCACCATATGCGTGCTATGTGTAATACATTCGTTTTGACTTCGATTCCCCGACTCGTGTAAAATTCTCAACTCAGCATTAAAAGATCCTAAGAGACTTCTTTTTTGGGTGCTATGACTGGCAGATAAATAAAATAGAAGATCTCCTAGCGTTAGGAAAACAAAACCCCACCATCAATGTTGATAGATTGTCCAGTCATATAGTCAGAATCAGTAGAAGCTAAAAAAGAAACGAAGTTTGCAACATCCTCCGGCTTTTGTATTCTACCTAGAGTAATTAACTCGCTAAATTTCTTCATTGATTCACCTTTCTCAAGACCAAGATAAGGTCCCATCTTTTCATCAATGAGCTCCCACATATCGGTGTCAACAATGCCGGGACAATAAGCATTTACAGTGATCCCTTTCGGCGCTAACTCCTGTGCTGCAGATTGCGTGATCCCAATGACTGCAAATTTCGTTGCCGAGTAATGCCCTAATAACTTAAACCCCTGATGTCCAGCAATACTAGCTGCATTAATGATTTTTCCTTTCCCTTGCTTTTCCATTTGTTTTGCTGCAGCTTGAAGGCAGTAAATCACTCCATATACGTTTACCTTAAAAATTCGGTCTAGGTCTTCCGGTGTGACCTCTGTTAGTAATTTAACTTGAGCTATCCCGGCATTAGATACCATTACATCCAATCTATTAAATTTTTTAACAACTTTATCCACCATACTAAACACGGCTTCTCGATTACTTACATCTGCAATTACCGCCAAACTGGACTGACCTAATTGTTCAATCTCTTCAGCTACTGCATTTGCAGCTTCACCATTTATATCGTTGACACAAACATTAAATCCATCTCTTGCCAAACGTAGCGCTATGGCCCTACCAATGCCACGACCAGCTCCCGTCACCAAAGCAACTTTCGACATCAATAAACCCTCCAATCTTTGTTTTTTTTGACCGAACGTTTTCGTCAGGATTACACTTAACCCAAGAAAGAATATCCAGTATGAATCGTTAGACAACTTGTTTCTCTCGATTTTCGCCTCCGACGGTGAAGACCTAGAAACAGGAGCGGAGTACAAAGTTTTGCTACGTAATTTGATTCAATTCATGAAATGTTCATAGCAGAAAATTTCAGAACGTTATTTTATTATGATTCACCTCAAAACGCCATGTTTACATATGAACAGCCTGATCGACGGCACTGAGAACAGCTTCATGAATTGTTTCAGAGAGTGTAGGATGTGCGGAGATGAAATCTTCCATTGCATCGACAGTCATCTCCGCGTGAAGCATCATCGTTCCTTCTCCGATCAATTCTGTGGCATGTGGCCCTACTATAGAAAGACCTATTATCTCTTGATATTCCGGATGAACGATCACTTTCACTTTGCCGTTTTGCTCATTATGAATCAACGCTTTTCCGTTCGCTGAAAAAGGAAACTCACCAATACGGATATCCCCGTATGTTGCTCTAGCTTCTTTTTCTGTCAACCCGACTGCGGCGATCTCCGGCCATGTGTAAATACAGCGTGGGACCGCGCGATAGTTGATTGTTTTCGTCTTCCCGCAAGCGTTTGATGCTGCCACCATACCTTCATGAAAAGCAACATGTGCCAGTTGAATGCCGCCGATCACATCACCACATGCGTAGATGTGTGACACATTTGTTTGCATCTGTTCATTGACTTCAATTCCTCGACTCGTGTAACGAACACCTGCCCGTTCCAGTCCCAACCCTGTTACTCGCGGCTTCCTTCCGATCGATACCAGAACGAGATCGGCCGTGATCTCCTCCTTCTGTCCTTCTTTCTGTAAGGTTACTCGTTTCGTTTGACGGTCCACTTGTTTTACTGTCGTCGAGGTGTGTATGACGACACCGTCTTTTTGCAATTTTTGTTGCAAAATGAACGCTGTATCCGCATCCTCTTGGGGAAGTATTTGACTAGCCGATTCTATGATTGTAACCTTACTGCCCAACCGGCTGAATATACTGGCAAACTCACAACCGATCACACCTCCACCAATAATGAGAAGTGATGAAGGAATATCTGATAATTCGAGAGCATGTTTGCTATGGATGATCCATTGACCGTCAAAAGGAGCAAACGGCAATGCGATCGGTTCAGATCCTGTTGATATAATGATTTTATCTGCTGAAATTTCGACTCTCTCTTTAGCTGTCTCCACTTGCAGGAGTTGATCGCTTAAAAAAGCGGCTTTTCCTTTCACCACCCGAATTTGATTTTTTTTCATCAAATATCCGATCCCCATGACCAGTTTTTTTACCACTTTATTTTTATACCTTTGCACTTGTTTCCAGTTCAAATTCACTTGATCCGGAGGTACCTCAATACCGAAATGATCCGCATGTTTCACTTTGTAGTACACGTTTACACTTTCCAATAATGATTTTGTCGGCATACAACCTTCGTTTAAACAGGTTCCCCCCAGTTCCTCCTCTTCAATAAGAATCACTTGTTTACCAAGTCGGGCTGCCGTAATGGCAGCCACATACCCGGATGGCCCCCCGCCAATAATTGCTATAGTGCTCATTGTTCAGCCTCCTTGCTAAAACAACAGATTGTATGGTTGTTCGAGATAACGTTTCACAGTTGCAAGAAACTGAGCAGCAGGTGCTCCATCGAGAACACGATGGTCAAATGTTAAACTTAACGGCAACAAGCTGCGGCGTTGCAATGATTCCCCGATATATACAGGGGTATCTTGAATTGCTCCGACACCAAGAATACCTGTTTCCGGCGGATTGAGTATGGGGGTAAACACTTCGACTCCGTAAGCTCCCAGATTGGTGATCGTAAACGTTGATCCTTTCATGTCATCGGGATTCAATTGACCGTTGCGAGCACGCTGTCCAAGGGATTTAGAAGCTATTTCAAAATTCGGTTTACACACCAAATAATGAATGCGATCAGGCAAAAAGCTCTATAAATATGCAAATATCGGTCATATCGAACCACCAACCGACGGTAATTGGTCATCCACCCGAAGCAGCGTTCAATGATCCAACGCCGGCGGTATCCCTCTCCCACACGGATGGGTCGGCC
>NZ_FOOK01000059.1 GCF_900113175.1 Planifilum fulgidum
AACAGCGCACGCCAAATCCGCTCCCACGTCCCGTCTTCCGACCATTGTTTCAGCCGCCGCCAACAGGTGGTGGGAGAACCATATTGCCGGGGCATATCCGCCCAAGTACAACCGGTTTTCAACACGTAGAGAATTCCGTTCAATGTTTTTCTCGGATCGGCGGGCGGACGCCCGGGTCCCGGTTTAGGTTTGGGAAGCAGGGGCTCAATCACAGCCCATTGTTCGTCTGTCAACTCATGTCTCGTATTCATACTTCCATTTTACATTGGCAGATCATGTTTTTGAAATAGCTTGTAGAATCACTAGAATCACTGTTGTTTGAACCCTTACTTGATGAATCGGTATCATTTGTCTTTGATGGTTGGTTGGGGTCAGGGGGTGTGTATGGTCCTGGACCTTCATAACCACCCGGGCCTTGATAAACGCCTGGACCCTGATAAACTCCCGGGCCTTTATAAGGTCCCGGACCCTTATAAGGTCCAGGGCCTTTATAAGGTCCAGGGCCTTTATAAGGTCCCGGACCGCCTTCAGCAAATGCAACACCTAAAAATGGTGAGATGAGTGAAAATAGAAAGAGAGAAAGCATAGATAACGCCATTATACGGTATTTTTTCATGGTTTTCTCTCCTCTCACCGTGGCACAGTTTGAATACATTGCTATTACTCCAACGAAATTAAATCAAAAGCTTATCCGTACAAAAAGGGAATCGGATCCAATGGAATTCCCCTGGATGGTCCTCCCGGATATCCTCCTTTTCGAACTTCAAAGTGAAGGTGGGGGCCTTTTGATCTTCCGTTATTGCCGATTTCAGCAATTTGTTGTCCTCTTTTAACCTGTTGACCGGGATATACTTTGATTTGGTGCGGATACATATGGGCATAAAGGGTATACAATCCACCACCATGATGAATTACAATTACACAACCATAACCTTGAGAAGGTCCCGCCCGGACCACGACTCCGTCTCCTGCCGCAAAAATGGGAGTTCCAATTCTCCCCCCTATGTCAATCCCTTCATGAAGTCGGCCCCAACGGGGTCCCATTTTAGAGGTAATGATCATATTTGCTACAGGAAACCCCAGCTTGCCATTCCCCAAGAAACCACCAAAATTATAATAGTCCGAAAAACTCTGTGATTGGAGTACCGGCGTTTTTTCTTCTGTTTCATAAGTAATCGGTTTGGAGGTCATAAATAAAATCGGAATCTCCACTTTCGCCTAGGCGATCGCTTCACCATCTTCAATTTTGACATCCAGGCGCTTCAGCTTGTAGCTTCCCGATTGACCGAAGGAGTTTTTTCCCTGTTTCTCTGCCTTGTCGGTGTCACCCGTAGTGGCCGCCACTCGTACTGCGTCACGCACGGCCGCATTAGTGTCGATCACTGCCATCCCTGATAAAAAGAGTTGCCAAGCTATCAAGCATAATAGAATAAACAGAGGCAATAAAACCACAAACTCGAGAGTCACGGAACCCTTCCTTTGTGTCCGGTTCCATACAAGAAACCCCAGAAACAGGCCTTTCAATTTCATTCCTCCCATAAAACTTGAATGGGGGAAATAGATTCTACAAGAAGGCTAAAAATTTACTCAACCCTGTTACGTAGCAAAACAGGAAAAATGATCGATTAATCAATCACCGGTGCCTTAACCGTACTGCGGTAGTGAAACGGAGCAGCAGAGGTAAACAACCACTCGATCCGTGTACGGGAGGTAGCAATAACCTCTTCGTCTTTGATTTCCACTTTCAGTGATTCCATGTCATAATATCCGGTGGCATCAAACCGGTTTAATCCCCATTTTTTGGCCTTCTTTTCATCTCCAATTTCGGCCGCGTACCGAACCGTATCGCGCAAAGTAACTTCCGTCTCAACGACAGCCATGCCGGCAACAAAAAACTGCGCGATAAACAATATCATGATCAGAAGCAATGGAATTATCGTCACAAATTCCAGTGTAACGGAGCCCCTTCTATTAAAGCGAAATATTCGCCCTAAGAACTTTCTTATCACCGGTTTGCTCCCCCTCCCTCGACTCGAGGAAACCGGCTTATCGTTATCTGCACTTTTGCCATTCCAAGACTCATGATTTCCACATCTGACTATTGATCCGCTAATAGGCGATGGTTTGTTTTGATTTTAACCACTTTAAATAGTCTCTTTTAGGTCCCGTACCGCTGCCTTTGACAAAGGCATCCTTAAACCAATCCTGAAAGACCGGTGGTTCAAACTTCATCTGTGCCTCAATCTCGATCCGGCCGTTTACGGGCAGGCGGATCTTCCCGTTTTTGTGACCACCGTTCTTAGTGACGTATTTTCTAACCTCTTCCCGCAGCTCATTTTGCCGACGATCAATCACCCTTCTCATGAAGGCATGCCGTTTTTCCTCGGTGCCCATAACGATCAAATAGGGATCCTTGTCAGGATACACGTTCATGGCTTCCTGTAATGCTCGATTCAGCTCCTCCTGCACCAACTGATCCAGCTTCTTTGTGGCCGCCAAACTTCCTGAATCCGCCACCGCCTGGGTATAGGCATGCTGCATCCAAGCGACAACCAACGTCCCTACCATTGAAAACACTACAAAAAAGGCAGCCAGCCCCACCACCCAAAACATTGTTACGTTTCCCCGTCGATCAAGCCGACGACGGTAGCGATGAAGCATATATTATAGTCTCCTCCTGCAGGAAAATGCTTGTTACATCCAAGATAATCTGTTTTTTTACACAGGAAGGCCACCTATTTCAAACACGTTTTGCGAAAACAACATTACCAAAGAAACTATTAACCACCAGCTACTTAGCATAACAGGAAAAATTTTGTATATTTAATGATCATATTGATCCAGCATCTTTTTTTCTTTCTCCTCTACTCTCTTCTGTTCTTTAATTTTCTCTTCCTCTAGAATCTTGTCTAATTCTTTATAGCGCTTTTCTTCATAACTAGTGCCCCGTCGACTAACTTAGATCGGGAAATTCCGAAGGAAAATGTTACCTCATGGTCGAATGGATTCATAGGTGATCGAAATGATTTTCG
>NZ_FOOK01000060.1 GCF_900113175.1 Planifilum fulgidum
GAAAATCATTTCGATCACCTATGAATCCATTCGACCATGAGGTAACATTTTCCTTCGGAATTTCCCGATCTAAGTTAGTCGACGGGGCACTAGATAGAATTGATCATGTCAAAGTCTTTGGAACAGCTATTAAGGATTGACCCCTCCATTAAGGGGTTTCTCGTTTTGATTAAAGGGGTAAGATAAATACTCTCCATTACTGGAGCTAACATATAGGCTTTGATAAAATATCATACATGAAGGAGTGATCGAGATTGGAATATCCGGTTATCTCTCTCTTTAGTGGAGCGATGGGTCTTGACATTGGATTGGAGAAAGCGGGATTGGATATTCGTATAGCTCAGGATATCGATCCCTGCTGTGTCAAAACAGCGGAAGCCAATGGTCATCAGTGCATCCATGGAGATATTCGCGAATTAATTCAAGAAGATCCTGATTGCAAATTTTTGCTGAAGCCGGCAGGCTTGTATCCGGGAGAAGTATTTGCTGTCGTAGGTGGCCCTCCCTGTCAGCCGTTTAGTACAGCAGGTAAACGTTTGGCAACCAATGACCCTCGCGGAAGCTTGTTTATGGAATTTTGTCATGTGATTAAGGTTGTTCGTCCCCGATTTTTCGTCATGGAGAATGTAAAGGGATTGTTGTCTTCTGCCATTAAGCATCGACCGCTGAAAGATCGGGATAAAGAACCTCTTACCGAAGAAGAGAAACCCGGTTCTGCATTCAATGTAATCAAGAATACATTAATGAGTCTCGGATACAAGATTGAATACGGCGTGCTTGATGCCGTTCATTATGGTGTTCCTCAGTTTCGTGAACGGTTGATTATTATCGGTTCCCGTGATCACGAAGACATTTTCTTGCCTGTTCCGACTCATTTTCATTCTCATCAGGATCCGAACTACCGATGGAGGACTCTTCGGGACGCAATTCAAGACTTGGAAGATGATCCCGGAGAGTATATTCAGTTTTCTGAGGAGAGGCTGAAGTATCTCAGGATGGTTCCTCCGGGTGGTAATTGGCGTGATTTGCCCGAGGATGTCAAGCCTATTGCAATGGGCGGGGC
Organism: Planifilum fulgidum; assembly: GCF_900113175.1. Taxonomy (NCBI): domain Bacteria; kingdom Bacillati; phylum Bacillota; class Bacilli; order Caryophanales; family Thermoactinomycetaceae; genus Planifilum; species Planifilum fulgidum. The sequence continues at coordinate 1,064 of NZ_FOOK01000060.1, forward strand.
GTATCATAGCGGCGGCGGAAAGATTGGTTTTTATCGTCGCTTGGATTATGATCAACCCTCCCCTACTCTAGTAACGAGTCCTGTTCAAAAAGCAACGATGTTTTGCCATCCTACACAGGATCGGCCTCTATCGGTAAAAGAATACGCAAGGATTCAGCAGTTTCCGGACGACTGGCAGTTTGAAGGCAAAATTTCCGATCAGTATCGCCTCATTGGAAATGCTGTTCCGGTCGGTCTCGGTTACGCGATTGGACAAACTCTTAGATCTGTCGCGGAAGGAACTGCTAGGATCGTAACACGTCGTTTCAGAGGAACATCTGTTCATGAATCGATCCAAAGAGTAATTACTGTGGCACAAAATTAACTCGGGGAGGCATTCATATGATTGATTCTCAAACACTTGAAAAGAAAATCGCCGAGTTGTTGGATGATTTTTATAAACGACGGATTAGTAGGATCCAAACCCTAAGATTGAAAGATACTCTGAAAAGAAAGAATCCCTATTTATTCCGAGCCATCGGAACACAGAAAGCCTCTGATATCGTTGAGCAGATCCTCAGGGCATACATCTCCAGCAGTGACGAAGGGATTTTTGGAGATGCCTTCTTTGAACCTCTTGCCAAATTTGTCTCTGGTGGGCATGTTGCTCCATCGGAAGGCGTTGATATTGCGATTGAAACAGAAACCACTTATAAGGCTATTGCAGTCAAAAGCGGTACAAGTGTATTTAACGCTCAAAGCAAAAAGAGACAAGCAGAGGACTTTCGTTCCCTTGCTAATCGATTGAGAAAGATTCAAAAGCACTTTGACCCGATCGTTGGTTATGCTTATGGGAAGAAAAATCAGAGAAAGGCCGATGCTGAATTCAGAGAGTTGGCAGGTCAGGCTTTCTGGGAGGAACTTACGGGAGATCCCGATTTTTATTTGAAAATTATTCGCCTGATGAAGGACTACCCTCAGAAACATCTGCCTGAATATCAGCAAGCTTGGGATGCTGCAGTTAATCGTTTCTCCCGAGAGTTCATCCAAGAATTTTGTTTCGAGGATGGAACAATCGACTGGGAGAAGCTGACTAGGTTTAATTCTGGATACAAATAAAGAGAACATCCGGGGGTAAATCCCCCGGATGAGGCTGTTGACAAAGAAGGGTCAACAGCCTTTTTTGTTGAATT
>NZ_FOOK01000061.1 GCF_900113175.1 Planifilum fulgidum
TTTCCATATTCCCCATCATCGCCAACTGTCATTAACACCCAGTTTGAGCCTTGCTCTTCAATTGTTATCGGTATAGGCTGATCAGGCAAACTCATTCCTCCTGATCCTTTTTTCATAAAGGATTGAATGGCTTGAAGCAAATAATCCCAATACTCTTTAATAAAATCTCCAAATTTCTCGGTAAGTATCGGTTGTCCTTGATAAGTTAGTTCAATGTGACCATCTAATCTCTCGAAATCCAGATAGGGTTCCGCGTTTCTCAATGTAGCTGTGTCATCTACTGGTATTTCCGCAGGAAATGACGAATTTTTGATGCGAATCACGGGAAAGTAAATGAACGTTTGCACCTGAAACACACAGATCACTCCTCACCGAATCATTTATTGACTTTTGGATAAAATTGCCAACTATCCGATAACGCATTCCATTTGAAGCAACTTCTTGTTCAAAACCAACAGTATATTTTATCCCATCAATGACGATATCTTTTTCGCTCGTATCTCCACCAATTTGAAATACCCTCCGAGGAGATGTCTCATTAGCTAACCTGGATATTTCATTCTTCTCCTGTTGGAGAATCCTTATAAGAAGTAGTTCAACATCCTTTTCGGTCATATTTTGAGGAAACATAGTATTTTGTTCTTTAATATTTCCTTTTGATGTGAATCGTGCATTCGGATTAAAGTGTCTCGGATGATGGCTTTCAAGGATGTGCTTCATGGCATCTTTATCAATGGTTACAATTAAGTCTTTGTCCACTTGAATTTTTTGGGATTATAATTTTTTATATAATTTTCCAATTCGTGAGGGACACCTTTTCTAACCCTCCCGTCCTTTATCCATTGTCCCAGAACTTCTCCAGGAATGTTCACCGGAGAATTCGGCAAAGCCAAGTCCGTTCCTTTTACCTTTTTCAGTCGTTTCCCTAAAACAGTTTCAAAATAGGATTCATAGGCTTCATCGGTGTTTTGTGTCGGGGGCTTAATATTTTTTAGGAAGCTATTTCGAGAATTGCACCCACAGGCAACCTGTTTCCCTCGGCTAAACAGATCCTCCAGCTTCCTCTTCGCCGTTTGCAAGCCCTCGCCTAAGCGAGTTTTCGCCAATTTGTCATCCAATTTGCCGGCAAAGGCGAGGGCCTCGTCCGCATACTTCCCAACTTTGGCCACTTTGGCGGCGGGAACCAGGAAGACACAGCTGAGACCGCGCTCCCATCCGGCCAATTCGTTGCCGTCGGTGTCCTTCCAGGTAAAAAATTCGGAGGCATCCTCTTTGAGTTAATATCAAAAAATGAACTTGAGGAAAAAAAGACAACCGAGCATAAATTGCCAGCCAACTCCAAAGCGCAAAACTGCATGTTTAGTTGGCGTACATTTGATCTCAATGTCATCAGACATTGACTTGGTTCAAATTTTTTGGGTAATCGGAGTTTCTCCTCTTGCAAAGAAATACACATCCATCCGTATCTACAAAATAAAGAAAGATAATCCAACCAATTTCTAGATACTTTAAGGTAATAGTACCTTCCGATCTCAATTTTTTAGTTGTTTTAAATGAAATACGAAAAAATGTCTGCCTAATCTTCCCAATCATTTATTGCGCTTTCAAGCTCATTTATTAAAAATAAATAGAAGTTATCGAAATACTGAAAACTATCTCCGGTATAATTATCCCAATCTATTACTGGACATTCCCCGTTCACCATTTTATCTGTAACCAAACAATAAACCCATTCATCACAACTGCATATTACAACCCAAGAATCGGGCATGCCAGTTTCCCTAAAATCCAGCGTATATTCAACAACTGGTGGCACACCCGTTGGTGCCATGCCTAAGATTTCAACCCCTGCAACTGAAGCATAACCAAACTCTCGCAAAAACCATTTATAACTTTCCGGTAATGTTACATTAAGCTCTTTTTCCACTTCAACAATTCTGTTATCGTCAACTCCGCCTGTAATAAGACG
>NZ_FOOK01000062.1 GCF_900113175.1 Planifilum fulgidum
GGTAATGTTACATTAAGCTCTTTTTCCACTTCAACAATTCTGTTATCGTCAACTCCGCCTGTAATAAGACGGTCAGGACCATTATTTATTAATTCGGCTATTTTGCCTCTATATTTATCTTTGCCCATTCTTTGTCCTCCTCTATCCAAAAGCAGCCTAGACCGGAACCGGCCTGCGAATACATTTGTACCGTTCCGACGGAAAGGAAACGCCGTTTATCAAGCGGATTATCGAGTTACCGGGGGACGGGATCGAAGCAGTTCAGGAACTGTTCAGGGCCAACAAGCTATCCTGATGGAAAGGGCCACTGGTTCACATAACCGTTCCCAATTTTTCAGCAGAGGGGGTCTGCCGGGATTGCTGATTATGGGGAACAATCGCGCAGGAAAGTGAAAACATTTTTAATGTATTTGGGATTAAAAAGCTCGTCGACCCCTCGCTATCAGAGGTCGACGAAAACGGATCTATCTCAAAAGGAAAAACAATTAGCGGTACTGACAGTCACCAACATATATTACATCTTTATTAGCGAGTTACCCACCAAAATATTTTTCTTTAAGTCAAAACAGTACTTGTCCGCTTTCTTGAAATGATATTGTTGATCAATGGAATCACCAACGTCGGATAAACCTTTATAAAAGTGTACCGCTCCACATTATTTTGTTTTGCTGGTGACGTGTTCACTCAGTTACCTAAGGTCACGCTCCGACATTGTCAATCATATCAACGCGAGGAGATGACAAGACTTCATGTTTCATATAGCGAATCTATATAAACTTCATAGCTTCCATTTGGAAATCATCAGAGGGTAGAGATCATAAACAGTTGAACGAAAAAACTTGTTTTATTCTCCATCAAAAACCGGAAAGTTTTGTCCATTATCAACTAAAAATATTAATAAATCTATTGTTATATCAAAATAATCTTCGTTTAATGACGTGGATATATCATAAAATATTTGTATAATCCTAAATAAATCGTTCAAATTATTATTAGCTATATTTTGTGCTTTTGTCCATATTACAGCAACTTTATCTGATTCTTGCTCTGAAATCCCCCCTCGAATTGAATCGCTAAAGGCATCGAAATTAGGGGAATCTTTTTTTGCTAATGGAGGATCAGTTGGCAAAACATCTATACATATATTGTAAAAAGTTTTAGAGTCATAGATATTCTCTCCATTTAGCTGATAAATATAATAATCGTTTTGAACTAGTGCCCCTTCAGGCAACCTTGATCTTGTTTTGTTCTTTTAAGATGGCTTCGTGATGTTTGTTTTTGTTGCGCCAACGGATGTATGCTTGGA